>CAMUFS010000076.1 GCA_947088195.1 uncultured Clostridia bacterium | reverse complement strand
ATCTGAATAATATAATCCAGAAGCTTTACTTTCTTTCGCAAACTGTCGATCAATACTTGAACGTAATCCACACTATATTCCATCCTTTTTCCTCCTGTATATCACAGGACTGACCGTGATATTACAAGCACCCTTATGCACTAGGATGCTTTCCCTGTTTCATTACTTCCTTCCAAGTATCTCTCATCGTGCGCAAATGCTTCAAAACTTCTTCTAATATCTCTTTATCTTTTTTGAGATTTGCCTCCACCAGTCTGTCGTATAAATACTTATATACTTCATCAAAATCTTTCGCCACTGGATATTTAAAATCCAATGTGGAACGAAATTCTTCTATAATTGCCTCTACTTTTGTGATATTTGTGTGTGCCTTTGGAACATCATTCTGCTCAATTCCCATAATTGCAATATTGCAGAACTTAATCGCCCCCTCATAGAGCATTAACGTCAATTCAGCAGGACTTGCTGTCATGACCTTATTGTTCTGATAAGCGGAATATCCTGTAGGCATTGCCATAATGGTATCCTCCCTTTATAAACCACCCAATAATCCCGATAATGCGCTGGTGCTGGACTGAAGCTGCGCCAATGCCTTCTCCATCGCAGTAAACTTACTATACCAGAATTCCTCCTGCTGCGATACATAATCTTCCCATTTGCTAATCTGCTTATTATACTGATTCATCTCTGATGTCAGCTGCTTATCATTATATACAGTAAAGGCACTGCTCAGCGTTGTACCTTTCATTTTCTCATCCAGCTCTTTGTATAAATTCGAAGTAAGCTGAGAGAAGAAATCTGCCACACCGTCTGGATCCGATGCAATGGCTTTCTTCAGTTTATTTTCATTGGATGCAACAGTAGAATCATCTGGATCACCATCAATATGGAACGCACTCTTCTCATTATCCTTTGTAGTAAAATAATTTCCAGTCTTAATCCCAAATGGAACAGATAAGCTCATCTCTACCCCATTGACAGTAAAGGTCTGTAACATTGCATTCTTCATAACAGAAGATATACTGCTTAAGGTACTATCACGTCTGAGAAGGGATTTCTTAATCTTCTCCTCCCACTTCTCCACCTCTTTCTCTGACATAGCTTCCTTCTCTTCATCTGTCAGAGGCTCATAATCCTTCGCCCTATCTGCATTGTATAAAGAATCCATCTCATTGATCAATTCATTATACTCTTTAAAGAAATCTTTAATTGTATTATATATTCCATCAACATCAGTATCTGTGACTATCTTAATCTCATTATAACCCGTTCCATCTGCCTTCGCGGTTGTCTCTTTAATATTAATCGACAAGCCATTGATATTAAAGCTATTGGCATTTGATTTGAAAATCGCACCATTAAGCTTAATTTCGGCATCTGAACCATTAAGCTTGACAGCCTCTCCCTTTTTAATAGCAGAATCATTCTCCGTAAATCCTAATCCTTTCAAAAAATCAAGATTACTATTCTTAAAAAGTTCATCACTATTTTCAATTACAAATTTCTGATTTTTCTCATCAAAGCTTGCGTTTACCCCTACACCTTTGAATAATTGTGCTAAATCAGCAACTGTAAAACTAGACACAAACACTGTGTTCTTATCTACTTCTTGGCCATTTAATTGAAACTTGGCCGGCAAAGTATCTAAAAATCCATTACCTGTCGATGAATCATACAAATCTGTTAATAGGGTAGCATTTGTCACATCTGTACCATCTCTTTTTGTCCATGGAATCCACTTTCCAGAATCACCAGACAAAAGCCCCAATTTTTCCAATGCATCGCTATCACCAGTAAGCTTAAAGTCATGTTCTTTTCCTGTACTGGTTGAGGTTAAGAAAAATCTCTTATTTTCTTCATCAAAATTAGCATTGATTCCAGCTTCATTAAATTGCTTTACCAGATCACCAATGGTGGTATCTCCTGACATTGTAACTGCATGTATATCACCATCACCCACCTGAACATTAATGGTAGTTTCATCTACGATACCAAGTTCTCTCAGGTTGGTTTTACTGTCTAATTCATCCAGCCAAGAAAAATCAAGTGAACTTCCTGTCAGATAACCAGAAGTTGCAACTTTATGAATCTCCAATGATTGTGTTCCCTTTGCTGCGTTGGCAGAGGTTGTTATTGTCGCCTTTGATTCATCTGATATAGTGGTAGTTTTTTTGTTGTACGCGCTGCTAAAACGCAGTGTGCCAAGTGTGCGGCTATACAGATCGTAGATCTTTGTGTTCAGATCCTTCCATGTTTCCTGCTTCCACTCAAGCTTTGTCTTATCCTTCTCATAACTCTCTGTTTTCTTGCTGTATGCAGATACTAATTCTTTTACAATAGCATCGGTATCAAGCCCCGATACCATACCTGATAATCTTATTGACATGCTGCTCCTTTCCATGCACCTAATTATATGGCATACTAATTTCTTCCGCTCTTACAATATACCATATTGTACAATAAATACAACTGTGCATTGACAATTTTTCTTTTTAAAGCTTCTCATCCACAAGGATACCTGCCAGTTCCCACGCCTTTGCGATCATCTCAAGTGTCTCCTCCGGCGGAAATTCCTTGATAACCTTCTCGGTATCCTTATCTACTATCTTAATTGTGACACGATTTGTCTTGTCATGAAAACCGTATTGACATTCCGTGTGGGAAAGCTGCTTATTAATTGATTCCAGCGCTTTTCTAATCTTCTCTTGGGAAACATCCTCCTGATCGTCCATATAACGATCGTCCCCCACCTGCCTTTGCTTTTCTTTCTGCTTTTCCTGCGGTTTTGCCACAGCAGGCTTTTTCACTGTTGCAGCTTCTGTCGTCGCGGCATCCGTTGCCTGTTCCATCACTTTTGAGTCTGTCGCAGCAGGCTGCACAACTTGTGTTTGATATGCACTTACTCCTGCTCCTGCTAAATTATTTACTCCCATGATATCCACCTCCGTGTGTTCTACTTACTTATATCCTTATTTTATATCTATATCGACAGCTTTATCTGCTTTTTTAATAGTATACTTAGCCCATCCAAAAATTTTTACAGTAGTTTCCTTAATCTGGAAGCTTCTGCACCACTTGCAGCCTCCTCATTCTCCTCCTGTATCTGTAAATATACCTCTTTTCGGTAGATAGGAACAGTTTTAGGAGCTGAGATGCCGATCTTCACCTGATCGCCCTTAATTTCCAGAACGGTAAGCTCAATATCGTTATTCACTACAATGGCCTCGCCTTTTTTTCTTGATAATGCCAGCATATTAACCTCGCTTCCGCTGCCTCGCAGCTTCTATTTTTCTGTCTCCTTCTCTTCCTTTCTGCTCTTAAGCAGCTCATATACAGGAACACGGACTGCATAGCTTGTGTCCTCCACAATAACCTGACATCCCTTCTGTGTTGTTACATTGATGACAATCGGTGCCTTTAAATTGATGGTCATCTGTGTAATATCAGAAGGAACCCGGATAGTTGTAAACACTGCATACTCATCCTTTATATCTCCCAATGCCGTCAGCAGCTCATCCTCTATTGTAGGGTTGTAGTCAGGTCTTATGATCAAGGGATCGATAACTGGCAGCGCAAAGCACTCATCATCCGCCGACTGCAGCCAGTGAATCACACCCTTTTCTTCCTTCTCTATATCATACAACAGAAAAAACTCTCTAAAATCAGGATAGCCAATAATACCTTGTTCAAAAACCAGCTTCTTGCTCTCGTCGATCTCAACCTCGCCAAATATTCTTGTCCTTAGCTTCATGCATCCTCCTAACTCTGTATTCTGCCTTCTATATTTTATAGATAATCCAAAAGGCTCTTAGTAATCACCTTACTTGCAGCCGATAATGACGCATCATATACCATGGATGCCGCTGAGAGCTGAATAATTGTCTCAGGCAGATTGATATCCTCATTGCTGGATTTCAGATCCTCCAGCGTTGTCTTCTGATTTGTCAATCTTGTTTTATTCAATTTTAATCTGCTGTCACGGCTTCCAATATCCGCAATCTCTGCATCCACCGTCGCCTGATGCTTGGAATATAACGAAATGCTCTTCTCATAGCCCTTCTGTACAATATCCCCCTGCAAAGCCCGCTCTTTCTCAGCAGCCTCCTTCATGGATTTCAGTTTTTTCTGATCTTCCTCACCAGCATAACCGGGATCGGCTAACATCTTATCAATATTTTTAATTTTGTCATCAATTAACTGAAGTTCATTTAACCCATCAATCAAATCATCCAGATCTCGTATTACATCATGGGAAAAGAAATTTTTGCCCTCCGAATTAACCTTCAACTTCTGATTGAAATTAATGGTATAATTAATATCCTGCTGATGGGAGTCAAAATCTACATCCACTTTTCCATCTTCGTCATAGCGAGTACAATCAAAGAAATGCTCTGGGCGTAAATCTCCTTTGTCAAAGCTTGTTTTGTCATATTCTACAGTGATATTTTCATATCGAAATGTCTTGTATGCATCTGAGCCAAAAATAATCTCACCTGTATCACTTAAGAAATAGATCTCATTAACTCCCGGTTTATATGGATCTAATTCGCCGAGATTTTTATCTCCATTCTCATAATATTTTCCATCTGTGGCGGGCGCTACTACCTTAAATCCTGCATCCTGCGGCAATGTGATAGTTCTGCCTCCGTCCATGGTAACTACAGTATTACCCGATGATGTAATCGTACCATCTGGATTAATTATGTTTCCTGATGGAATCTCTACCTTGCTCCCTTCTGGAAGCGTCTGAGCAGCGCCACCATCCACTGACACAGTTGCTCCTGCTGGTACTGCAAAAGAAAGCTTAGGGAGATTTAATACCTTTCCATCTGCATCCTTCTCCAACAGTTCTTCATACGCGAGACGCAGCCTGTGAATATCCGTCTTATCATCTGGACTAGGCTTTCCGCCATTCGCCGCAGCATCCGCATCATTTGTCGAAGAATCAATATACTCAGGACCATTTGATATATCTACTTTATTAAATACCTTGCTGATTGTGTCAAAATCATTATAATTCAGTTGTTCTGTAATGGTATATTTTACATTTGTATTCGTCGCAAAAATCATATCCGTATCTGTTTTATAACCAGAGAAAATACGTCTTCCAGCAAAATCATAATTTGCATCCTGATAGATCTGATCCCGATACCCCTTTAATGTCTTAATTACTGCTTCTCTATCCTGTGTATCCAACGGATCGTTAGCTCCCTGAGCAAGATATTCCTGCATACTGGACAAGGTATCACTGACACCTGACAAAACTTCCTCAGTCAGACTCAGCCAAGACTCTGCGTCCTTAACATTTTTTTCAAGATAATGTGTGATCTCTGTCAGCTGGCTGCGAAAACGAAGTGCACGAATTGCGATAATCGGATCATCGGATGGTCTTTGAATCTTCTTTCCCGTTGATTCCTGTGTGCTGTACTTATCCAAATTCAACTTATTCAAGTTAATATGGGATAATGTATTATTAGTCATCATTCCATTTGTAATTCTCATAAATAATCCTCCTATACACCAGTCTGATTGATCAGCCTGTCATATATCTCATTCATCACACTAATTACCTTAGAAGAAAGCTCATACATATGCTGGTACTTTACCAGAGCAACTGCCTCCTCTTCCTTATCAACGCCCATTACAGACAAGCGCTGGTTGATAATTGCCTCACCGATATTTCCGTGATTTGTATACATATCTCTTGCTGATTCTGCATCAATAGAAGCCACTGACAAAAGACTCTGTACCCATTCCTCTGGCATACCGCCTCGGAAGGTCTTCTGTTTACGAAGATTTGCCAACTGTGTTGCAACATCAGGTGTCTCCACACCGTCCTTCACCGTGCCCGCTGTGCCCATCTTGCGGTTATCCTGAATCAAATCAGGATTCACACAGACATTTTCTGCCGTTATATTGTCTGAGATATAATTTACAATATGCTCTGTTGTAATCTGCTCTTTTTTTGTAATTGGCATAGTCACAACAAAACCGTCCTCTTTCATAAGCTTTTCTACTTCTGCATCTGTAGCACCTGCAGGAACTTTATTGGTTGCTTTATAATCAGCTATATATCCATTTAAAATCTGCGTTTTTATCTCCGTATCTGTCAATGCTGTATTGGGGTTATTCTCTTTATAATTAGTAATCAGTTGTTCCCACTGTTTATCTGAGCCAGTATATGTGATCGATGCTTCCTTTGCATTTAATATCTCATCCTTCATCTGATCCACAGTCATATTTTTAATGGTAAAAAACGGAACCTCAGCAGTAGAATTTCCATCCAGATCCTCCCCGCTCATATGAATGGTATTAAATTGCCTTGCATACTCAGCAACAAACTGATTGGTCTGCTCCATATAATATGGCACACCTTTATAATTTACCGCTTGCCCTGTGCCAGTTGTAGGCCATATTGGCGCCACCAGATTATCTCCATCTCTTATCTGTATATACCCCATCAGCTCGCCGCTTAACGTCTCATTGTAAGTATCAAACACCTGACCATGGCTCCACTTAATCTCATAAAGTCCCGCCATATCTGTATCATGACGCTTTTCGCTGGATGGTTTCGCCTCCACATGTAAGGTATGATATTTGGTCCCATATACCAAAGTCTGATTTGCGATCTTAATATCATAGTATGTACTTCCTGTGGGAGATTCCACTTCTTTGATCGAAATTCCGGCAAGCCCTGACAGCTCATCCACAAGTGTATTCCTCTTGTCGCGCAAATCATTGGCAAAACCGCCATTCATCTCCAGTGTACTAATCTGTCCATTTAAAGAAGCAATGTTCTCTGCAATGGTATTAATTCTGTCAAGAACCATCTTAATCTGAGAATTTGTTTCATCCTGATAAGACATCAGATTTTCCGCTATATTATTAAAATAATCCGCCAGTGTCTGCCCTCCCTCGATCGTCTGATTTCTCAGCTCAATCTGTGAAGGAGTTGCGGACAGTGAATCCAGTGAATTACAAAAATTTCCATAATATTTTGTAAAGCCGGAATCTGTCATCTCATTATAATACAGCTCCTCAATCTGTTTTGTATAATGATGCTTGATGTTATGCTCCCCAGTATGTCTGTTATTATTCCAGTATTTATGATCATAATAGGAATCCCTGATCTGTTTGACACTGTGAACTGCAACACCACTGCCCTGCATCCCATAATGGGAGTACATTCTCAAAGCATCTGCTGCTGTCGCGTCAATTTTCTGTCTGGAATACCCATCTGTCTCTATATTTGCAATATTATGTGAAGTTGTATTTAACGCAATATTGGCTGCATTTAATCCACTTGATCCTATTGTTAAGCCAAAAAATGTATTCGGCATATTTTCACCACTTTCTTTTTATAATCTTGTCACAAGATGCTCTAACATCTCATCCACCACATTAATATATCTGGAACATGCATTATATGCAGCTTGAAATTTAATTAAATTGGTCAGCTCCTCATCTGAGGATACCCCTGTAATGCGCTGTCTTCCCTCATTGATACCAGTTGTCAAATTATCCTGATAATCAATCATATTATTATACATCTTTCCGGCATTGGACATCTGCCCGGTAAATTCTGTATAATAATCAATAAATTTCTTCTGCGTATTATGAGATGGTGTCAGCTTTAAGGAAGCACTGTCCCAAGCATCTCCCAAAGCCTCGGCGCGGGCGCGGTCCTCACCGCCATCCTTTGTCGAAAGCGGAAGAAGCGTAAAATCATGAAGCAAATCAGGATTTACACTAATATTTCCAAGCGTATACAAGGATTCATTGCTGAATTTATTAAAATCATTGTAGACATAAAATGTCTCACCATTCACTTGAATCTCAGAATAACGGCTTACATCATCTCTGACAAACAGCTCTGCCATAGATGGCTTTCCCTGATTTAATGCACAGCCATAACCAGCTTTCTCGGCATCAAAAAACTTTGTATCCTTTGTAATAACTCTTACCACACCACTGGGATCTGTATAAGTCGCACCAATCAATGGTGTTCCGGCTCCTCCTTTTTGATCCAAGGCATCTGCTGTAGTATTAGGACAAAGCACATCATTCATAGATTCTACCATGGCATTGACCATCTGATCCAGCTCCGCCATTACTGTCTTAATCGAAGAAGGCTCTATTTCTTCCTGATACGTTTTAAGATCCCTTTTATATGCATCACTATCTTTACCATTTACATAATCTGCTGCATTGATACCTGCTGCTGCCAATTTATTTAATGCTCTTGTCTCTACATCAGCAGCATAATTAGGATCTGTTGGGGGCAATGTAGACTCAGCGGCTGCTTCCTGTCTAGCATTATTTAATAACCTCTTGTATATTGGACTTTCCGCCCCGCCAACATAATCATCTGCATCTGGTATATCAGTGTAATTTGCCGTACAATTTCCCCTTGCCAACAAAGTGGCATGAAGAGAGCCAATATCATTGTTATTCTTTGTAGATACTGTCGCTTTGAGATTATATACTGGATTATCCTTGAGATATGGCCATACAGGTGTCAACAGTACAGAATCCTTGTCGGTGTCAAGCATCTTAGTTCCCATATGATGCACATCAGATTCTGTGACAAAGCTTACTCCTTCCACCTTCACCGTCACAATATGACTTAACGGATCTTCTGTATATCGGATTGCCACCATACTGCTCAGCTCATCTAAGGCATTGTCGCGCTGATCTCTAAAATCATTTGCGTTCTCCACATCACCTGCCTCAGCTCTGCTGATCTTTTTATTGAGATCATGAATCAGATCGCCCAATTCATTAATTCGATTTACCTTATTCTCCACCTCAGTATTCAAGGTGTTCTGGTATGTCTCCAGATTTTTATATATCGCATTTGCGCGGGAGAGAAAAGAAAATGCTTTCTGCACTAACTCCGAGCGAGTCACCTGACTTGCAGGATCTTTGACAATCTCCTGAACTGCCTCATTGAAATCCGTCAAATATTTCTGAAAGGCTACTCCCTCAAGCTCTCCAAATGCCTCCTCAATCTCATCGATCGCATTCTTCTGCGCCTGATAAAACTGCATCCTGCCATTCTCCACGCGGTATGCCTTGTCAAGCAAGGTATCACGGATATGTCTCACCGCGGCGAGATCCGTTCCAATGCCCTTTTGATAAATATACAAAGAGCTTCTGCCAAGCTCTATATAACTGGTATCTGAAAAGATTGGCTGCTGCCTGACAAATCCCTCTGTATCAACATTTGTTAGGTTATGCGCCGTTGTATTTATCGCATGTTGATTTGCCTTCAATCCTGATACGCCAACGGAAAGCGACGTAAAACTACTCATACTCTATAATCCTTTCTATTGTTTTTACAAAGACAGCTCCTCATAGCGGGCAATTAACTTTGCTGCAAAGCTGTCCGCACTTACCTGATAAGCTCCTGCCTCCATGCTCTGCTTAATCGCATTAACTTTGTCCTCACGAATATCTGGAACCCGCGCAAGTGCCTGCCTTGCTGCCTGATAATCCCTAGCTGTATTCGAGATAGTCAGCTCATCGCGCTCACTGCCCTTTGCTGTCTCTTTTATTCTCATCGTCTGATTTGCCTGATATACCTGACCAATCTTATTGTAAGCCTCTACACGCATATGTCCTTCCTCCTTCACTGTCTGGTATCAAATGCCGCCCTGCTAATAATGTGCTCCTCCGTGTTGGCGGCTCTGCTATCATAATTTGCTGTGATGGGCGCCTGCTTCATACTATTCATCAGAGTAATGTCAAAATTGACCAGCTCAAGTGCCTCCTTCAACAATCCCTGATTCATATCATTAATTCTTACCATCTGTGCCATAGTATTATGCAACTTGTCATGAATTTCACCCAATCTCTGTTTCACTGCTGGCTGGCTGTCCATCAACTCCATCAAACGGGTAAGAGTCAGCGACTCCTCTGGGCGGTTTATCACTGTTGCGATATCCTTTGTGTACTCCACCCTCTTTTTCTCCAACGAGGCAATGCGGTCGACCACAAGCTGCTCCTGCTCAACCAATTTCTGAAGGGCGTTGACATCATTGCGGATAATGATCCCTGTTTTTTCCTGAGAAAGCTTTAAAAGCACCTGATATTCGTCATTTTCCTTCTCCAGTGTGTTCATCAGTTCATCAATCAGTCCTGCCATATCCACCTCTCCATTTCTAACATATCATTTATCTATTTATTTTATCGGTAATTTTTCGTGGAACATTAGAGCTATTTTGATATTTCACAATCGTGGCAATATCCATTTGCTTCAATAAAACTGTGAATATTCTTGATTTATTCCTATTTTTACCAGATAGTATCCGTAATAAACACTTTAACTTGAATCATGTTCGAGAGAGGGCCGCTCAGAGAACTGGCTATAATCCTCCATCACTGCGCTCCCCTTGACAAACGGTTTGTTGAAATCATGGATGAGCAGCTTGATGCACTTTCGTATGAGTTCTCGGAAATGTTTATTGACGGTTTTAAGCTGGGAGGCAAAGATAATGGCAGAAGTTTTCAGGAACGAGTAGGAGGACGGGAACAGGAAAAGGCAGACGCTTTGAGCGAGCAGCTGCCTTTTTTGGAGTTGACAAACTTGAAGTTATCATTCTATTGCAACAAGGTCTGTTCTTTCATAGCGATTATGTCCTTGTAGTTGCTTTTTGTATTTCCAACACTTAATTGCTTCTTCTAAGGATTTTCCTTTATTGTCTGCAAAAAAATCTCGAATATAAGTATTATACTCGAACTGCTTATCAATTTTAGTTTTTCCTTTTTTCTTATCTTCAAGAATTTGATAATAAGCAGCAATCGCTTCT
>CAMUFS010000075.1 GCA_947088195.1 uncultured Clostridia bacterium | reverse complement strand
TTCTCCACAGTTATCACACACTGACATCTTGTATCCCTTTTTCTGACTTCCTCTGCAATCTGTTCCTGAAGCTTTGCCTGCCTTGATTTTTTATATTCATATGGCACTACCAAATCAAAAATCAGATTGATCTGTTTCTGTCCGCTGATCATGCGAAAATCATGAAAGCTTATCGTGGGATCTATCTCTTGCAGAACTTGCTTCACTAGCTGCCTGTGCTGCAAAACCTGTGCATCCTCTGTCTCTACGGGGTCCATATGAATCACCAGCATAATATTAAGCTTTCTTGCCACTTCTCGCTCAATTCGATCGATAATCTCATGGGATTCTTCTATCGCCGTATGATTTGATACCTCCGCATGAATAGATGCCATACTTTTTGACGGTCCATAACTGTGCACAATCAAATCATGTGTGCCAATTATCCCATCATAGCTCTCTACCATCTCTTCAATCTGCCTGCAAAGCGCCGGGTCCACTGCCTCTCCAATTAATGGTGCCAGCGTGTCCTTCGCTATATTGATCCCAGACCATATTACAAGAAGAGACACTACAAGCCCCACAAAACCATCTATATTTCGTCCACTGTAATGACAGATTAACAACGACACTATCGTGGTTGTGGTGGTCATTACATCCCCAAATGCATCTGCCGCCGTCGCCTTCATTACAGAACTGTTTATTCTCTTGCCAAGCCTCCTGTTTAATAAGCCAAGCCAAAGCTTAACACAGACAGAGGCCGCCAATATAACAACCAGTGCCACATGAAACATGATTGTCTCTGGATTGCGGATCTTTTGGAAAGAATTTTTAAGAAATGTCATCCCCACCTCAATTACAAGAAAGGATACAATCAATGCCGCAATGTATTCGATTCTTCCATGTCCAAAGGGATGATCCTTATCTGCGGGCTTACTCGCCATCTTCACCCCGACAAAGCCAATAATTGAGGAAGCTGCATCTGAAAGATTATTAAAAGCATCTGCTGTCACAGATACACTTCGCAGGATAAGCCCAACACTCAGCTTTACCAAAAATAAGAAGATATTGCACAATATCCCGACCGTGCTTGTGAACAGCCCATATGCCGTGCGAACAGCAGGCTCATCGTATTTATCATAATCCTTTACAAAATGCTTTACCAAAAAATCAGTTATGCCATATCTATTTCTCTTCATAAATCCTTCCATCCTCCAATCTGAGGATTCTGTCACACATTTCATTGATCACTGCCATATCATGTGAGATAAACAGATAGGAAAGCCCATATTCTCTCCCAAGCTCTTTGAGAAGCGACAGAATCTGCGCCTGTATTGTCACATCCAGCGCCGACACTGGCTCATCTGCGATTATAAAGCGAGATTTTAGAATAAGCGCCAGCGCAATCCCCACTCTCTGCCGCTGTCCTCCGCTCAATTCACTGGGACGGCGCTCCAGATAGGTTCTATCCAGACCAACTCTCTCTAGCATATCTTGCACCTGCTGTCTTCGTTCCTGTTTTGTATATTTTTTTTGTATTCGAAGTGGTTCTTCCAAAATCCAACCAATGGATCGCACTGGATTTAATGATCCATATGGGTCCTGAAACACCATCTGAGGATATTTTGTATAATGCTGAATCACCCCATCTATATGGGTATTCAAGCCAAGAATTGCCTTGGACAGAGATGACTTACCACCGCCGCTGTCCCCCACTAACCCCACTGTCTCTCGCTCATAGATGGCAAAATTGGCATCAAAGATCACCTGTTTAAGCTTGCCGCCCTTATCTGGATAATAAACATTTAGATGCTCAACGGAAAGCACCTTTTCTCTGTCAGAGTGTGTGATCTCTAACCTTCTTTTTCCTTCTGGTATGGACGCCAACAGACGTTTGGTATACTCTTCCTTGGGATGATAGAAGATCTCTTCTGGCGTTCCTGCCTCGACAAGCTTTCCCTCATACATAACTAAAATTCTGTCGCAAAAATCTTTTACCACCTCCAGATTATGTGAGATAAAAAGAATCCCCATCTGCCTTCTTGCATTAATCTGCCGAAGCAACGTCAAAATCTGCTCCTGAATCTTTCTGTCTAAAGCCGTTGTCGGCTCGTCAGCAATCATAAGCCGCGGCTGTAATACCATAGCCATCGCAATCATGGCACGCTGGCGCATCCCCCCTGATAGCTGATGAGGATATGCATGATACAGCTTCTCTGGCTTCTCTAAACCAGAATCTGCAAGCGCTTTTAAAACCAATCTTTTTCTCTCTGCTTTGTCCAAATCTGTATGAAGAAGAAGCATCTCCTCCACCTGTTTTCCAACCTTCATCACAGGATTTAGGGAGGTCATAGGCTCCTGAAAAATCATGGAGATCTCTTTGCCCTGTATCTTTCTTCTCTCCTTTTTTGTGAGAGACATTAAATCGCAGCCATCAAAAAAAATCTCTCCTGATGAGACGGCTGTCTTGGGAAGAAGCCCCGCAATGCTCAGCGCTGTCATGCTCTTGCCTGAACCAGACTCCCCAATTATGGCAAGAATCTCTCCCTGATTCATAGAGAACGAAATTCCCCTGACAGCCCGGTCTACCGACTCCTCTCTTCCTTTTCCCAGCTCATCAGTAAAAGAGACTGTTAAATTTCTAACTTCAAGCATATTCTCCATTTCCTAAGCACCTAACCCTTCGTTGATCATACTGAATCCAAGTATCAGCAGGATAATCACCACACCCGGACATAGGGCATACCAAGGCGCTGAAAACAGATACCCCTGTGCTTCTGCAAGCATCCTTCCAAGACTGGCATCTGGCGGCTGTACTCCGATTCCAAGATAGCTCATCCCTGCCTCAGCAAGCACCGCATTATTAAAGCCAACCGTGATGGCAGACAAAAGAGCAGGAAGTGTATTAGGCAAAATATGAAAAAACATAATGCGAAGATGACCTGCACCCATCAGCCTTGCACTTTTCACATAATCAAGCTCCTTCTGTCTGATAAATTCTCCCCTCACAATACGGGCAAAGCTGGGAACAAATATAATTCCCAGTGCCAATATAATCTGATATACTTTATTTCCCAAAATACTGATAAAAACCAACGCCAGCAAAATACTTGGGAAGGCCACCAAAGCATCATTCATCCGCATAAGTATCTCATCCGCAATTCCACCAAAATATCCCGTCACTGCGCCCAGAATTACACCAAATATACTTCCAAAAAGCGTCACAGACACCGCGACAAAAAATGTGGTACCCAGCCCCTCCAAAACTCGGCTAAAAATATCACGCCCAAAGTTATCTGTTCCCATCAGATGCTTTATGCATGGTGCCATAAATTTCTCCGCACCATTCATTTTGCTGGACTCATATGGTGTGTAAAAAATACCTATCACCATCACAACAAACAACATGGTACTGATCAAAATTCCTGCTGTCATAGCCGCATTTCTATTTTTAATATATTTTCTCATAAAACCTCCACCATGCACCGCCTACTCTTCACGTATGCGTGGGTCCACCAGCCTGTACAGCATATCCACAGCAAAATTGACAACCACAACTGCAGAAGCAATATACACAATAATTGCCTGTACAACGGGATAATCTCTATAACCGATGGAGGATACCAAAAGCCTTCCCACACCGGGAAGATTAAAAACCTGCTCCACCACAATACTGCCAGCCATGGTATCTGCTATTATCATACCCAATATTGTGATCACAGGAATACAAGAATTTTTTAGCACATGGATAAAAAGAACCCTATTATCGGTATTTCCCTTGCTATATGCCGTTCTTACATAATCTTTTTTTCTCTGCTCTAACACAGAGCTTCTCAGAAATTTAATTACCATCGCTGTCTTTGGTATCGCTATCGCCGCCGCAGGAGCGATAAGATATAATAAAAACCCTGTTATATTTTCTGAATAACTAATGTATTCTCCCGGAGTAAACCATTTTAATAACAAGCCAAACACCAGGATCAACAAGACTCCAAGAAAAAAAGAAGGCACTGACATCAATGTCTGATTTATAACATTTACCAGCCTCCCAAATCTTGAGTCAGCAAATCTTGCCATCAAAATTCCAAATGGAATGGAAAGACCCAAAATAAATAAAAAGCTGACAACGGTGAGCGCCAGCGTAACCGGAAGCTTATCTCCCAAAAGCCCGCTGACAGAAGTTCCATAATGATAGGACTCCCCCAGATCTCCTCTTACAAAATCCCACACCCAATTTACATATCGCACTGGCAGAGGTCTATCAAGTCCCATCTGCTTCTGATATGCTGCAATCTGCTCCTCCGTCGCGTCCATGCCAAGCACAGACAGGGACGGATCACCCGGAATAACCTGAAAGGCGAGAAAAGAAGCAAATGATATTAACAACAATGTTATAATGAGAGTGACTGTTTTCTTTCCTATCTGCTTCAAATTACATCCCGCCCTTCTCTCTATTCATCACTTATAATAAATCAACGCCATATCCAATACATAGACTGGATAAAATTCATAACCGCCAAGCTCCTTATTGATGGCAATCAACTTTGCCGGATCTTGAATGTACACAGACGCAGCATGCTCCGCCAATATCTGCTGCAATCTCTGGTACTTTTCAACCTTTTCTGCTCCATCTATGCTCGCCATCGCTTCCTCCAGCACCTGATCATATTCCTCGTCTGAAAAATTAACAAAATTATTGCGCGCTGTGCTGTGATAGCGATCCATCAAATCCTTTGGAGCAAGATCAGAATCCAGACCTACCACAGTGCTCTGATACTGTCTTCCTCTGTAGACATCAGAGAGCCATGTTCCCCATTCTACCAAATTAATCTTTGCCCTAATATTCGCCTGTTTTAATTCTTCCACAATCACTTGAGCAGTATCCACATGAAATTGATAGTTGGATGGCACTGTGATTGTCATATCAAAACCATCCGGGTATCCTGCGTCCGCAAGTAAGCTCTTTGCTCTCTCCACATCTGGCTCATACAGATCTTTTGTGCTCTCCAGATAATACAAGCCAAAAGCAGGAAACATATTACTTCCTATCTCCGTGCCATACCCATCCGCCACCATATCCATAATTTCCTGTGGATTTATTAAGCAGGCGAGCGCTTGACGCACTCGGACATCATCAAATGGTTTCTCTGCATTATTTAAAAATAATGCCTGAACCAAGTTAGAGGTTCCAACCAAAACCTCCATCTGCCCGGAAAGCTCCCTTGCCTGATCGCTGGTCAGATATGGGTACAGATCAATCGAACCACCCTTTAGCTCAAGCATGGCGGAATCTGTATTTGCCACAATGCGAAACTCTACCTTATCCAGATAAGGAAGTCCTTTCTGCCAATAGCCATCATATGCCTCCATCACAAAAGAATGCTGTGGAGAGTACGATACAAACCGAAATGGCCCTGTGCCTATCGGTGCCTCTTTCTGATTCTCGTAATCCTTTGGTATAATGGCTGCCGTCAGATAGCCGATAAGCTCCGTGTCGGCACTCTCAAGCACCAGCTCTACCGTGTGATCATCAAGGCGATTTACCTGCGAGATAACAGAATACGCTGACACCAGAGGGGCTTCCTGCCCTTCCAGCCTGCCAGCGCATCGGTTGACGGAATATATCACATCATCTATTGTCACCGGCTCGCCGCTGTGAAAGGTAATGCCCTCCCTCAAAGTAAATGTATAAGTCATTCCATCCTCAGAAATCTTATACTTGCTGGCAACTGCCGGAATCAAATTTCCATCTTTGTCAGGCTTAACTAAGCCCTCAAAAATATTAAATAATACCTCTGAAGTTCCTGCCGCATCTGCCATATGTGGGTCAAGACTATCCAAATCCTGTTGTATCCCTACAACCACGGAACCGCCCTTTTTCGGCTCCGCCTGAGTTGTACTATCGTCCACAGCCACACTCTCTCCTTGCCCGTTGCCTGACTTACCGCCTGTACACCCGCACAGTGCAATAGCCAGCAGCCCCGCTGCCAAAAGAAGCCTACATACCTTGTAACATTTTGTCTGTTTCATCATAGCTCATCCTCTTTGTTTTATATTCTCTCATTATTCAGTTGTTCGTATTATTGTATCCTTTTATACTGGAATTTGCAAGCAATATTTTTAAATGTTCGCGCTCCATGCACCTGTCAGCTTAGCTGACATACTTCCTTTTGGTGCTTGTGCGCAATCGAGTAGGGGGATACTTTTCTCACCTACTCGCGCGCCGGGCACCTGTCAGTTTAGCTGACATACTTCCTTTTGGTGCCTGTGCGCATAAAAAAGAGGCCGCTAATGCAGCCCCTTCCCTAATCTCTTTCGAAAAATAATATCTCATTTCATAAACAAAAAACCGAAATTTATATATTAATGAAAAAGGTACTATTCTACTCTATGGATTATAATTTTGTAACGTTGGTTGCCTGAGGTCCCTTTGCACCATTTACCACATCAAACTCTACCGCAGCGCCCTCGTCCAAAGACTTGAAGCCTTCCATGTTAAGTCCTGAGTAATGAACGAATACATCATTTCCCTGCTCATCAGAGATAAATCCATATCCCTTCTGGTTATTGAACCACTTAACTGTACCTTTCATTTTCTTACCTCCAAAATATTTAGATAACTGTATGAATGTAGGAAATTATTCCTATATCCATCTGTGACTTTCTATAGAATAACACAATCTACTACAAATGTCAAACGTTTTCTTGTTTTTTATAAAAATTTTATCACCCAAAAGGACTAATCTGTGATATGCTATATATACCGTGTGCCATTTTATTATCTGCACACCAACACAAATTTGGAGGTTTTATTATGCTTGGAGATTTTGATCTGTCCAGATCGGTCCCGATATTATCCGTCACCTTTCTGGCTATTACCTGTTTTCTATCTGTCACCGTTCCGGTTCTTGCGCTTTATATTTTCCGCCGGAAATTTCATTCCAGCTTCCGTGCACTGCTTATTGGGATAGCAGATGGCATCACTTTGGAATTTATGCTCTGCAATATAATCTGGATGCTGCTTTTACTAATCCCTTTTTTTCAAAATAACCCACTTGCCTACGCTTTTATTGGCATCATCCTTGGCTGTGCAGTTTTTGAGGGCGGACGCTACCTTATGATAGGACTGATGGAGCGATACCAGATCCCATTTAGCGGATTGTTTTTGCTAGCTACAGGTATATCTGGCATGAACTCTCTTCTTCGCATCTCAATTAAATCCTTTGAAAGCTTTGTGATCGCCATTACCATCAATGACACTGGCCTTGAGACTCTTGCCGCGGAAGCGGGGGAAAATGCGGTCACTATGCTTCAGGCTATCGAGCCAATGCTGACCTGTCAGCCTTACATCTATCTTATGAATGGCTTGGATGTATTCACTAACTTATTGTTCCATGTCTCTGCATGTATTCTGTTATATGGCATATACCACAAACGGCTGCCCGTGTACTATCTGCCCATTACCGTCGGACTGCGTCTGCTCTATGAGCTGCCGGGTTATCTGTACTCCTATGGACAAATTATCACAAACGCTTACATTGCAGAGGGAATCGCTATTCTCGCTGCCGCTGGTATCGCTTATCTTGCCTACCAAGCTGCCACAACAAATATGCCTGATAAGCTTGCATCCTTAACCTCTGAAAAACATCAGGCATTTCCAGACTTCAATGCCAATATAAGAAAAAATTCCATCAGGGACAACGCAAACATACTATCTGGCAGACACAACGATGACGAATGACTTTAAATTATATTTTATCGTTATTTACAAAAGAGGCCCACTGAAAGCGGACCTCTTTTCAATACAATATAATTTTTAGGACCTCTGATTCTCTGCTTTTGGATATAGAAGCCCTCGAACCTGATTGATCATAATAATAAAGAATGTACTCAATGCAAAAGCTGCTGCCCCAAATAATCCCTTCACAGGAGACTCCAGACCACCTAACCCAACTTCTTCAAGAAATTCTCCAATATCTGCAAGATAACACAGACAATAGAAAAATTGAGCAATCGCAAGTGCCATCCATGCCCCCTTCAAATTTGCATTTGGCTCTGTAATCTTTTCCATTTTATTCTTTACCATCAAGCCTTCCATAATGTAATAGGTCATATAGATATAAAAGATAGCCCCCATACCATACATTAGTGCCATGACAGATTGAGGCATATTAAGGTATGTGACAAGACGAGTCCCCAGACAAAAAATCAGCGACAGCACCGCATGCTTGCGACTCAGCTTAAAGCATGGACTCCATGGTATTAATCCTGTCACGCCCCAGATAAGCAATGTATGCCCCACTATATCCGTGACAATATTAACCATAATAATATCCATCCGTATTCTGTTATCAAGAGAGATAATAAACAGCCCTGCCATTACCTTAATCAAATCCTTCATATCTTCTTCTCCTTATCCCGCATAAGCATCAATATACTGTCCTTTTAAGAAGCTTCCCTCAATCACCTTCCGGTTTCTCTCATATGGATTGCTTTCTGTGTATTTGATCATTGTACTGGTCTGTCCGCCCGCCACATAAGACTTGCCACATTCTGGGCAGACTGCTGTTTTCAGTCTTACCGATGCGGAGACAAGATCTGTATTTTCCTTGCTGCCCTCTTGTCTGGCATTTGCCACATGCATCTGCTCATGTGACATAACCATTGCCGCTGATTTCTCAGGTGATACATGAGAAGGTGTCTTAAAGGACACATTGGACTCATTTGAGCCATCTACATACTTCCGGTTTTTACAGGTTTGACATTCCTCAGAAGAATTTACCTTTGTGTCTGGATTCCCCGACAGTCCTACTCCCTCGGTTTTTCCCATGCTTCCCGGCATATATGTATAATTTCCATATTGTATTCCCGCATAACCTGATATTCCCATCATCACTATATCCTCCCTCCAAATAAATTATAACAGAACGCTAGCTTTCTGTCCCATATACTTCAAGCTGTGTCAGAGCTGGAAATGGTGAAGGATCATCCGCCTTTATAAGCTTCTCAAGCTGTATCCACTCTGTCTGCCTTGGCTCAAACGAGATTATCTGCCCCTTTCCCGTCTTTTCCAGAGCACACACCATCACAGTATTATCCGAAAATCTAACCGTGATCTCTCTCCACCAGTTATCATGTGGAAAATCTGCTCTTAGATAAATGCATATCTTATCTGTGCGGATACTTCTTCCAAATTCCACGCGAATCACTGCTTCTGGATCTCTGTTAATCCCCCACGATCCATAAGGCCACTCGCCATGACTGTCATTTGCCTTAATCCCGTCGATCGCATTGCGCGCAGCAAACACGGACTCTCCCCTGGTCTCCACATTAGCTGTCGCGTGAGGAAAACAACCTGTGTCGCCATGCTGATCATACTTATTGCGCGAAAGATTTCGATAAACGGTTATCTCTGACTCCAGCGCTGATCGAACTGTGATAAGATGCTTATCTCCAGTAAAGCTTCTTGGAGAATAACAAACCTTCTTATCTCCAAACGGAATCTGATAAGACAGACGCCCTTCCTTGAGATAAACCAGCTCCTCACCCAGCGTATCGTCCAACTGAATTACTGCAAAGCATGGCTTTTCTGCTTCTATCTCAATGCTGTCTCCCTCTCCAAATTCTCCGTTATAGACCAGAAAAAGTTCCTCTTCTCCCTCCGAAGATAAGAGAAGCTCTCTCTGCACATTCCAAATCTTACAAGCAAACCTCATAGCCGCCACCCTTTCCTAAAAGCTTTCACTCTGTTTTTTATAGTTTACCCCTCTCCAAAATATAAGTCAAGTGGGAAGATCAAAATCAAGCTACTGAATTAGTTTAACACACCCGCCTGTTTTAACCGCTTACGCAACACTGGTCCCATTAACACAGCGACCATAATCTTCACTATATCTCCCGGCAAAAATGGCAAGACACCACCTGCCAATGCTACCAAAAAGGTATACCCTTGCACTTTTGCAAGCCAAACTGTCCCAAATAAATATGCCATAATTGTTCCAAGCACTAAACCAATCACATACATATACAATTTTCCAGCAAACCTTTCAATAAACCAGCCACTGATAACTGCCATAAAAACAAACCCAATTAAATACCCGCCTGTCGGTCCCGCCAGCTTAGTCAAGCCTGCGCTAAATCCAGAAAATACAGGAACCCCTATCATCCCAACCAAAAGATAGACCAGATAGCTGATGGTTCCCTTTTTCCAGCCAAGCACAAATACACTTATATAAATTGCAAGATTTGTAAAAGAAATCGGCACTGGAGATATAGGAATAGTGATGGAAAGTGGTCCCAATATACAAATGATCGCTGTTATCACCCCCATAATAGCAAGATTATGGGTCGATAAACCTTTGTTCTCTCCCATCTATGGATTCTCCTCTCTAAATACTCTGCCCATTTCCTCTATCATCCTTCTGTCCTCGCGGATGGTATTGCCCGATGTAGTCAACATATTTCCAGTAATCGCCGCATTTGCGCCTGAGCAAAATGCTTCTCTACCAGAATCCTTTAAAAGTATCCGCCCCCCTGCCAAGCGTATATCTGCCTCTGGATTTAAATAGCGAAACAATGCCACGCTCCTCAGTATCTCTTCTCGTTCTAGCCTTTTGTTTCCCTCGAAGGGTGTTCCAGATATTGGAATTAGAATATTCAGAGGAATGGAATCTACCTTAAGCTCAGAAAGTGTCAACGCCATATCTATCCTATCCTCCCAGCTCTCACCAAGTCCAAGTATCCCTCCTGAACAGACAGAAAGCCCCGCCTGCTTTGCTCCTGCAATACAGACAAGCTTATCCTGAAAGGTATGTGTTGTGCAAACTTTTGAAAAATATCTCTCAGAGGTCTCG
>CAMUFS010000074.1 GCA_947088195.1 uncultured Clostridia bacterium | reverse complement strand
CATGTCATGCCCTCTAATTCCCAAGCGCAGTGTATCTGTCATCTTCTCTCCTCCATTCCGTGCAACGCACATTCTATTTTCTATCTATCTGAAATAAGCGTATCTATATTTTCTGTCATTAGGACTTCACTCTCGCAGCCTTCTACCTTTACATTTTCAATTTCTAGAGTGGCAATATTATTTGCATAGATTCCCTGCTTCACGGTGGGTACAATTCCCTCCATCATGGCAGGAACGCCCATCATAGGCTTCTCTGTGTAGGTGACAGAAATATTTTTCATCTCCACTCTCTCAATCTTTCGCTCTGGCAGCCCATACAGAAAAGCGGCAGCCACATGGCAATTTGTACAGACAATATTACGAAACGAAAGCTTTTTGATATTCGGTGTGCGCTCATCGATTGGAAGTGCCTCCTTTGACCGCACATATTCTGTGGTCCCATCTGGGTCACAGAAATAAAAGGAATTAATTACAAATGGCGTCATTACTTGATCCATATGAATATTTTCAAACAGCACATCATCGACAATGGCATCTTCTCCGCGTCCTCTTCGGGTCTTAATGCGCAGGCCTCTGTCCGTGTTGATAAATAGACAATCTCTCACCGTTAGATTGATGACACCCGCCGCCATCTCACTGCCGATTGTGATCGATCCATGCCCATCTCTCATGCAGCACTGGCGAATCATCAGATTTTTAGACGGCACCTTGTACTTTGCACCCATATAGATCTTGCCCGACTTAATTGCAATACAGTCATCGCCAAGCGAAAAATAAACTCCAATAATCTCCACATTCTCGCAGGACTCTGGATCAAGTCCATCTGTGTTTGGAGAATCCTTTGGATTTAAGATCTTTAGATCAATAAACCTTAGATTTTTTGAAAAATATGGATGCAAATTCCAGGAAGGACTATTCATAACCTGAATCCCCTGCACTGTCATATTCTCACAATGACTCATAAAAATCTGCCTTGGGCGCCATGCAATCCTTCGAAGCTTTGGATTTTTCCACCAATTCTCATGATTTGCACATCCATCAATCACACCCTTGCCATAAATCACTACATTTGACACATTGATACAGGTGATAATAGCAGCAAACATATCCAGAGGATTTCCCTCCCATGTGCCCAGATTATATTCATCGCTCTCATCATAGCTCTCGATAAGCCCCGGCATCACGGCAAATCTCTCCCTCTCCGTAAACGCCGATAAGACTGCTCCCTCAGCAATCTCAAATCTTACATCACTCTTCATAAATAGAGAGGTGATCTTATACACGCCCGCTGGCACTAACACACGCCCATCCTTCGGGCAGGCATAGATCGCTGCCTGTATGCTCACCGTATCATCGCGCTCCCCGTCACCGAGTGCGCCAAAATCTCGCACATTAAGCGTATAACTCTCATAGTCTGTCCGAAGCATCACTGTCTCAGAGATCTCGTCCCCCTGCTTGATATAGATGCTATATTCGGTATCTGGCTTTAACCCACCAACCGTATGTACTACTTTATCTGTTTTCTCTGCCAGCTTATCATTTATATAGATCTCATATTCTTCCTCTAATTGAAAAATGCCAGAATCCTTACATTCCAATGTAAAGCTACGCGCCTCTTTAAATATAATATCAAACCTCATATCCGCCCAAATCCTCCCTGTCTACTATAATGCTCTCTGATATTCCTCGTAAGCAAGGTGCATCTCCTGTGGCATCCCAGTCAAATCCTCCTCTGCCGCCATCGCCGCCGCTGTCTCATACATCGCCTTCCCAATCCCCAGATACTTCTCAGCAAGAATTGCTTTCATGCGGCATCCTTTTAATATCGCATAAGAAACCATAAAAGAACCCGCTATATCAGGAGGATTCCCTCCACCCACGGGCACATCAAGCCTGTCTGCAAGCATACAGGTTTCCTCACTATAGTTTGAAAGTGTAATGCGAAGAGCTTTTTTGTACAAGCTCTCAAAATATTTGTAATGCTCAAATATCTCCTGTGACATCACCGACATCGTATCAATCAAGCTCAACAGATACAATGCTGCCTTTGGCAGATATAACTCTTGATGCTCTTGATAAAACTCCTTATCTATCTCCTTAAAATGATCGCGGATCGCGTTGTAATTTTCCTTCTTTCCATCTTCTGTATCATGCTTCATCATAGTGGGAAGAACCTTATATGCCTCCTCCACACTGTTCTTGGATGGCTCACCCTCCAAACACTCCTTAATATACTCCCTGTAACTCATTCTGCTATCCCTGCCTTTCTTTCCTGTCCCATTTCATTATTGCCCAGCCAAATTTGGCCTAATATAGTAAGAATAACCAGTTGTATATGTTAAGGATACCATTTTCGACATTGGGTGTCAATTATAAATATTGTTCTTCTATACTTTATAACCACAGATTGTAATTTGTATTTTTTCTACTCCTCGGTACTCATTGATGGATGGATAATACAGCGCAGATATTGTACTGCCCATATGTACTTTCTCTGTAAATACCTCTGCATCCCCAAAATATACGGCTTCCATCTGGCATCCGTTTTTGTCCTCCACCACCATCTTGACGGCATTATGATTCTGTCCAACTCTTCTAAGACTTCTGATATAAATATCCTTTTCTGCAAACAACGGCTTTTCATTTCCCCTGCCAAATGGCTCCAAAACAGAAAAATCTCGGATCAGTTCTTTTGTAATATACCCCAATGGCATCTGTACATCAATCCAGCGCTTACATGTATAATCCTCCGGTGTCAGTGCACAGTTATCATTTAGTGCCCGTTTCAATGGCTCCAAATTTTCCTCCTGCAAAGACAGCCCTGCTGCCATCGGATGTCCCCCGAATTTATCCAGATATTCTCTGCACTTTACTAGCTCCTCAAACATAGAATATCCCTCGATCGATCTACCAGAGCCCTTTAGTCCATGCTCTGTCTTTGTCAGCACAAATGCTGGCTTATAATAATGCTCCTTCAGTCTGCCCGCAATAATTCCAGCAAGGCTCTCATGACATTCTGGCAGATAGACAACCAACACCTTATCCTCTGCACCAGATTTGTCAAGCAGCTCACATGCCTTTTTCGTCTCCTGAACTGTCATAAGCTTTCTGCTATCATTCAAAGCCTTCAGCTCCCCCGCCATCTTGTCCGCCTCAAACTTATCCTCACACAACAAGAGTGACAGAGCGCGCTTTGCCGTGTCCAGCCTCCCTCCTGCATTCAAGCATGGGGCAATAATAAAACCAATGTGATACGAATTTAAAGCGCTTGGCTCAATTCCATTGACATACATCAGAGAGCGAAGTCCCGGATTTTTTGTGTGCTTTAAGCGCATAAGTCCCTCTTTTACAATAATTCTGTTCTCATCCTTAAGCTCCATCACATCCCCGACCGTCGCCACAGCCGCAAATTCCAAAAGCTCCTGTGCCTCCTGCAAAGGTATGTCAAATCTTTCATACAATGCCTGTACTAGCTTATAGGCAACTCCTGCACCACACAGCTCCTTAAAAGGATACCTACAATCCTGCTGCTTTGCGTTGATCACAGCATCCGCCAAAGGCACAAGATACGTTCTGCCCTCCTCCTTCTCCTCATAAGGAACATCATGATGATCGGTGATAATCATAGTAATTCCAAGGTTTTTCGCATATATTGTCTGCTCCATAGCAGCTATGCCATTGTCACAGGTAACGATTGTGTCAATATTGTCAGCCTTTGCTTTTTCTATTAAACGTTCATTAATTCCATAACCATCTATCCTTCGATGTGGAATCTCACTGTCAACCTCCGCACCACACCGCTTTAGTCCCTTTAATAAAATGCAGGAGGCATTCACGCCATCCGCATCATAATCACCGATAATACGAATTTTTCTTTCTTCTGCAATCTTTTGCTCAAGAATCCCCACGGCCTTCTCCATATCTTTGAGAAGCCACGGTGAATACATATCCTCCTTTGTTCCATACAAATATTTTCGAATCTCGTCGTCCCCCACCACATCTCTATTTCTGATAATGCGCGCGGTTACAGGATCGACAGAAAAACGCTTTCCTATCTCGGCAAAATCTGCCCTCTTGCTGTATATCATCCACTTTTCCATATATTACCTCTTTACGCCACTTATCGTACCATTATTATATCTGCCACACGGCAAAAAAACAAGTACAATAGACTTTACGCCGAAAGCTTTTTGTAGTAAACTATGTATCATCATAACAAAGCGAGGTAGACCATGAAAAAGCTTTTTCGCATTGCAAATCAGTTTTTATACAAGATGAAGCATGATTTTGTCAACGCCTTTGCTGCACAGTCAGCTTTATTTATCCTGATCTCAGTCTTTCCCATTATCATGACCTTACTAAACCTAATTCAGTTTCTACCAGTGACAAAATCAGATTTCCTGCGTTTTGTTGTTGAAGTAATACCAGATAATTTTACATCCCTTGCTATTAATATTATCGAAGATCTCTATCAGAAATCTTCGGGAACTTTGTTGTCTTTATCCGCTCTTATCACAGTTTGGTCCGCCTCACGGGGCACAATGGCTGTGATCCATGGGCTTAATTCTGTATATGATATTGAGGAAAACAGAAACTATCTGGTTCTTCGCATTGTATCGTGCTTTTACACAATTACCTTTGTAATGATTATTTTATTTACTCTTATGCTTTTGGTATTTGGGAACAGCATCTATTCTGTGATTGCAAGCCGCTTCCCTATTCTTCATGCTCTCGCCGCTACTTTTATCAGCCTGCGCACCTTGCTTGCACTGGCTCTTTTGATGTGCTTCTTTTCCTTTATCTATACGGTTATGCCAAGCCGAAAAACAAATTTTGTCAAACAGCTTCCGGGGGCTTTGTTCGCCTCCGCCGGCTGGATGATCTTTTCCTTTGTTTTTTCTGTATATGTTGATAATTTCAGCAATTATTCTTATATGTATGGAAGTCTTGCCGGTATTGTAATCTTAATGCTATGGCTGTACTTCTGTATGTACATCTTGTTCCTTGGAGGAGAGATTAATGCTTTCTTTGAGCCTATGATTGCTCATACTCTGGCAGATCTCAGCCTCCGCAGACGAAGAAGAAAAAATATAAAAAACAAATAAATACTATAATTACTATACCCCATCAGAAAAAGCTTTAATCTCAATCCCCTGATAAAAGAACTTTAAAATATCTTGATAAGACATTCCCTCATCTGCCATTGCCTTGGCTCCATTCTGGCTCATGCCTGCTCCATGCCCAAAGCCTCCTCCGTCAAGGCGATAGCCTGTCACTGCGCCATTCTCAATTATCTCTCTAACCAGAAAAAAACCGCTTGGCAGCAAAGAAAAATCGGTCAGCACCGCGCCGTCCTTTCTGTGAAGCTCAAGACCAACCGGACTTAAAAACTTTCGAATCTGGTACTCCTTCTCGATCACCGCACTTCCATTCTCCCCAATTACAGTGATCGCTTTCGCTACCCCATTCTTTCCTCTCATGCTGACCTCCAAGCTCTTCACCTTTCCCACGGCGTCAGACAATCCTGCCACACTCACACAATTATCTAAGGCCTGCAAGGAAAAGTTCACATACCACCGATACCACGGAAAATCCTTCTCATATGCAGGATATTCCCAATCTGTGATAGCGCTAACAAAATCGTCCTCTCCTTCCTCCCCATAAACACGCCTTCCCTGAATATAAGGCAGAGAAAAATCGGCAGACCAGATATCGGCATCCGTCGTAAATCCACAGGAAGTAGAAAAATAATAAGCCTGCACAATCTCATCCTCAAAGCTCATTATCTGCCCTTTTGTCTCGTCCACTGCCTGATTGGACATTTCTGCAGATGAATAATTATTATAGACCTGATAACCAGAGCTATCATCTACATGCGCGCCATATGCGCTTAAACTATTTGCCAGAATATGACGGCAGGCATAGCTTCTTGCACAGACTGCCTGCGCTTTCAATGCCTCCAGTCCATAGCTTGCCGGCATCTCACTTGGCACTACAAAATATAGATATTTCTCCAAATCAACCTCATTGACCAACGTAAGGCCACCTTCCTGTCTTTCTATCTCAAAGCTGCCATAATAAGAAGGATTTCCTTGCGCACGCTGCAATGATGTCACAGTGATCATGCCCTCACCACTCTCTGTAGAAAGTTTCACTCTGCCTGCTGCGAACTCCTCACTTGTCATATCAAGTATGAGCTCCGTGCTTGGCTCAACCCGTCTCTGCTGCTCTCCGTAAGTGAGAAGCATCGCTTCCGACGAAAGAAAAACAAGTCTTTCATGCATCTCGCCCTCATACTGATCACCGCGAATCAGGACACGAATCAAAGTAGCCTCCACCTCTTCCTTTATCACAGCACCACATACCTGACCATCACCCACAATAAACTCTTGCAAATCATAGCCAACCAAAATACTCCGATAATCCTTTTGTGCAAGCTCTCCATAAACCTGATACGCTGCAAAATGCTCGGACAAGGGCAATTTTCCATACCCCTCAATTTCTATAAAATCTTCTCCCACCGCCAGCACTCTGCCTCGAATGGTATCCTCCTTCACACCAATCCGCACAGCCCTTCCATTCTTCACCTCAATATCTGCAAGTGTATCATTCATCTCTGTGACACCATCTGCCCGAACCTGCATTAAAATTCCGTCTGCCATAAAAATCAACAGATTATCCTTTGCCGACACAATAAAAGCATTCTCAAAGCTTTTTCTTTCCTCCTTCGTCTGCTCCGGTGTAGCTGTCGGCTTTTCTGTACGGAAAAACAACGCACACACAATAAGAAGCAGCACAATGGAAGCATAAAAAGGTGCTTTTGATACTTGTTTTTTCTTTCTCCTTACATATCTCACAGTTTTCCGGCTCATCTAACGATAGCTCCTCCTATCCATGTTTCATCTATTATATGAAAACAACCTATAAACCATGCTAGAAGTTTGTACCAGTCTGCCAAATATCCCTGCAATCAAGCCCTTTTTCCCTGCTCGCTGCGCGACCTGTGCGCCACGTTAATGACACATTTCCTCTGCACAGGTTGCACATAAAAAGAGCCATGCTCCACGCATGACTCTTTATTTTTCTTTTGTTATGCCCCAAAATGCCGGTTCCTATTATTTGACGCCTAGCAAAGCTAGGTGGGCAACCGCAACTGACAGTCTGCCTTCCACTCATTAAGGAGGCTTGACATCGTGCCAGCAATATAGGAATCCCGTAATCGTACACGTAGGTTCAAAGAAATAGGAGTATCGAACATCTCAGGAAGCATAAGCTTTGAACTACATTTATTATAATCTAATTTACCCAATTTTTCAAGGATTTTCTCTTAATATTGAAAATAACATTTATTTCCAAATTAGATTTCTATGTTCTACTCATCATTCCCCAGATAGTGCATTTTTCCCTTCATATCTCTGGGTTTTTCTCCCACTTCAAAAATATCCATCTTGACAGCACTCTCAAATTTTTTTGATGTGCGGCTTGCACATTCTGGGCAGTACCTTCCATATCGAATCTCTGCATTGCACAGCTCACAACGTATAAAAATACTGGATTCTTCAGGAATCTCAAGTCTTCCATCCTTCAAATATTGTGTGATTTGCTTCATGCTGACTCCTGTGGCAGCACTGACCATCGCCATCGTAGCTGTTCCATGCTCCCAGATATAATCCTTTACTCTGTGAAACATCTCATCATCAATCGGGGTACACCGTGCACAATAACCATAACCAAACCCATAATAATAAAACATCGTACCACAGAATTTACACGTTCTGATTTCCTCCTTGAATTGTCCTTTTTCTCCAACTCTGGCCATGAAATACCCTCCCTTTCCATCTGAACAGTGCTGCATCCGTGCCTCACCTATAGATCACCTTACATACAAAGCAGATGTTACCATCTGTTTTGTCATTACTATAACATAATTCTTATTTTTATATTAACACATTTCCTGTTAATTCACCACATTTTTTTAAAGAAAACAAGCCTATTTTTTCCCATCTAAGACCAATTTCCTAATAATCTAATTTTATACAGATCTGTATTTAAAATTAATAAATCTTTATTTTCTATAAATAATATGACTCTCACAAAAAATAATTCAAATTGTATTGGTGCACTGGATATTATATATTTATTGAATCATATTTGAAAAAGGGCCGCTTAGAGAAGTGGTTATGGTTCTCCGTCACCGCGCTCCCGCTTAGTGAAAAACGTAGCGGACACTAAGCTCGTAAGAAACCTCGCTAAGTGCCGACGTTTTTCAATAGGTTCCTGAGAACCATAACCACTTCTCTAAGCTACTTTATCGGTAATACTCAGATGTTCTTCTGCGTTTTCTCTTATATTAAATTTTGAGATAGCAAAATTTAATAACATATAAATATGCAAAAATAATTAGATATGTCAAATAACAATATTATCTGGCATATAGAAAAAATAGCAGAGCCAAGCCATTGGTATTCTCAAGGAACCTATTGAAAAACGTTGGCACTTAGCGAGGTTTCTCACGAGCTTAGTGTCCGTTACGTTTTTCACTAAGCGGGAGCGCGGTGACGGAGAATACCAATGGCTTGGCTCTGCGAACCTCTCTCGAAAATGATTCAATAAAATCTCAAAAAATTATCACAAGACATTTTTTAGAAGCAAAGACCGCCCCATATGGAGCGGCCTTTGTTTCATCTCAATTTTATATAAAATTATAATGCATTAACCAGCTTCTTCAATGCCTCCAATGCCTCATCAGGAAGCTTGTCATAGCCTTCTTTCTTTGTTGCGAAGTCCTCTACCGCCTTCACACGTGTCTGCATAGCATTCTTTAACTGATTCTTGTAATCTGCATCGTTAAAGTCTGGTGTAAAGTCACCTGTTTTGCCGGACCAGTCATGCATAATCTCAATATCCTCAAATGGTCCCCACTGCTCAAACTGTGCTTTTCCTTCTACAATAGTCTCAAGGATTCCAAGTGTATCAGCAGGCTTTACCTTCTTGCCCATGAAATCTCCTGTGTTGACAATATAGCAATCAACATTCTTCTCCTGTACCAGCTTCTTGAACTTCTCATAGTCATTTACCAGAGGATAGGTTCTGAAAGGATTTGCATATGGTACAATGCGGATTGCATTTAAGTCTGTTCCTGCTGCCACACGCTCTGCAGAAGATGTCTTTGTGGCAAGTGTCGCTCCCATAACAGATGCAAGAGCAGATCCTTTTAGCTTAACTACTGGAGGAATAGTAGGGTCTTTCATAATCCAGAAGATAGCATTTACAGGCGCGTCAATCTTATCTACACGGTTTGGAGACCACAGCTTAGATTTAATTGCACGGCCATTGCCATTTCTGATATCCTCTGTCACAAGCTGAACCTTTCCGTCCTCATCCAGTGTAGCAGAGCAGTTCTGAGCGGTCAGAAGATATTTATTGTCTGGGCAGCCTGTAGGATAATCTGCCGTTTTATCAAAATAAGTAGGCTCAAGAGCAACCGATGCACAAGTATCTGTGTTGATAATAAATGCATCATCATGCAAAACCTTGATCTCATACTTGCCATTATGCTTTGCATGGGTCAATGTAGATTTTCCAGAGCCAGACAGTCCATATACGGAAGCTACAAACTTGCTGCCATCTGCCAGTGTGTACTCTTTCTGTCCGCCATGGCAGGAAGCATAGCCATTTCTGTTTGCGATCGCCCACGCCATGGTAAGTGTGCCCTTCTTATGTTCTCCAAAATATCTCATTCCAAGAATCGCAGCGCAGTTCTCATTGGTATCAAAATAGCACAGAGTAAGTGGATCGCTTAAGCAGCTATAATCAACATCAGGACGGTTGCCCGGTACCCACTGTGGATCGGAGAAAATGTAAATGTCTGCTTCTTTTCCGTCTCCTACTGCCTTAGAATTTTTGTACATCTTTACATACTCATCAGACATATACTGGAAATTGATCATCCAGTTGTACAGTAAATTTTCTTCTCCTTCTGGAATCAGAAGATGTGCTTTTACCATAAATTCTGGATCAAGACCTACAAAGCACTCTGCATGGTACATGGTCTTCCAGCGTGTCTCATAAACAGCATCCATCACTACTTTATCCAGCTTAGCATCATCTACGCCCGGCTCACCCTTGATGCGGCGTGCTGTTGCATAACGTCCGGTAACAGCGCCATCATTAAATAAAAGAACCTTTGCATCCTTGTCAAGACCAAATTCTTCTCCTCTATATACAGGCATGTCCGTCACGATCGTTCCGGGTGAATTTTTCGCCATATCGTAAGCTTCCTTTAAGGTGTTAACCTTCACTACGTTGTTTCCATAAAAAGCAGCCTCAATAATGGAACGAGTCTTGGAAAAACCAACTTTTCCAGCGCCTATCTCGCTGATTGGATAATAAGCTTTTGTTGCCATTGTATTTCCTCCTTCAATAATGAAAAATTTGTATTTATTATCTCATTTCAGGAAAAAAAAGTCAAGCAGGCAGAGAGAGAAAATCTATTAAATAACTATAAAATGTTATGTGCCTGTTTATTTCTGTTGTCTCCTAAGATAATTCTCCTATATTCCCCGCAATCCCTTGGGATAATGATTTTTTAACGCCCCATTGTTTACTTTTCCCCATCCAATGCTGTATCCATCCACAAGCACCAAGCACCAGCCATTTCTCGGAGGATTATCACAATTTTGTAAGGATATACTCTCCCCGCGCAAATATGCCTTTATCTGTTCTGAATCGGAAGAAAAATGGATTGTGTTTGTCACCTCATTCTCCTGAAGTGTCATGGCAAGTGCATGGGAGGGTTCAAAACGGTTCTTTTTGATGGTGCCAAGATGTAGTCCGGGACGCTCTATCTTCAGACC
>CAMUFS010000073.1 GCA_947088195.1 uncultured Clostridia bacterium | reverse complement strand
GGATACTAAGCTCGTGAGAAACCTCGCTAAGTGCCGACGTTTTTCAATAGGTTCCGCAGGACTATAAGCAGTTCTCTGGGCTACTTTCTTGGCTGCGCTGAGAAGTGTTGATCTTCTATATTTTTTACGTGATAGTAAGCAATATATTTTGAATAGGTGTGAAGTTTACAAGATATGTTCGATAACAAAAGTGTGTGTAAAGTTCATAAAAGATGTTTCATAACGACGTGTTTAGAATACAGAAAAAAGCAGCATGGACAAAACATGAGTATCCTCAAGGAACCTATTGAAAAACGTCGGTGCTTAACGAGGTTTCTCACGAGTTTAGCATCCGTTACGTTTTTCACTAAGCGGGAGCGCGGTGACGGAGGATACTCATGTTTTGTCTATGCGGACCCAACCATTCTCAAATATAATCCCCCATTCTCTATAATTCTGTCCAGTTTTGTATATTAGAAATAGAAAGGTTTCCCTGTATTGTGAAATAATTATTCAAAATGTATGGTATTTTCTTGAAAACATGTTATACTTAATAAAAAAACATAGAAGAAAGCAGTAGATAAACAAATGAAAATAGTAATTTGTGATGATAATATTGAAGATTTGGCAATGATCAAAAATCTGTTGGTAAAGTATAAAAGACTTGGTCTAAAAGCAGAGTTTGAGGTGGAGAAATTTTCAGATGCGGTGAAGCTTTTTGATAAAATACAAAGGCGAGAAATGGCGGATATTTATATTTTAGATATGATTATGTCCGAAAAAACGGGAATTGATATAGGAAACCAGATTAGGAAGGCGGGCAGTGACAATATTATTATCTACATTACCTCATCGGAAGATTTTGCAATGGAGGCGTATGGGGTACATGCTGTCAGATATTTGTTAAAGCCTGTCAGAGAAGAAAAGTTTTTTGAGGCAATGGATTATGCGCTGTCCTATATGGGAAGAAAGATAGAACCCGTTTATTTGCTGAAAACGAAGGATGGGCTGATGCCTATTCCTTATTCGAGAATTGAATATATAGAAAATGCCTCCAGACATTTGGAGGTTTCTTTCATAAGTGGGGAAAAAGTGAAAAGTATTTTTATTCGAAAGTCTTTTGATGAGGAAATTAGAGAAATATTGGATAATAAAAATTTTATACAGATTCATAAATCATTTGTGGTTAATTTGGGGTATATAAGAAGGCTGACAATGGATGGTGTAGTGATGGAGAATGGCAGGAATATACCGATTAGTAGAACACGGGCATCAGAGGTGAAAAAGGAATATCTTTTATATGTCTCAAAAGAATATAGATAGGGGAATGGATATGTTGTTAGGTGTGGAGGAAATAGGGTTGGATGGTTTTAGAAATTCTTATTATATGATAAGTCATTTTTTTTTATTATTATTTATAGCACTTTTTTTGCCACACCGCTATTCAAAGCGAAAGACAGGGATTCTTTGTTTTTCTTCTTTTTTATTTTTGTCTGTATCGGATCTATTAAAGTTAAATGTTTTTCCTGATAGTGATATATGTTATATTGTAGTGACAGTGTTTCAGATATTGGTGACACAGTTTACGGCTATTTTGATTTCTAAAAAAAGGGACAGCAGAGTGTTGTTTATGGGACTCAGTGCTTCAAATTATGTGATAGCGGGAAGTATTGCAGCCTCTATTTTTTATATTGGAACGGGCAGCATGATAATTGCGCTGGTGGGAAGTATTGGGATACATGCAATTATTTTGTTGTTTTTATATATTCGATTAAATGAGCCATGGATGAAATGTTGTGAGAAGGAGTATGGAAATAGCTGGTGGGAATTGTGTATGATACCAGTGTTTTTTTATTGTGGATTTTTCTTTCTTGCCTTTTTTCCTTATACTCTTTATGATAATCCAAATAATATTCCGGGTGTGGTGATCTTTATTATTACTATGTTTGTGTCCTATGTGGTGGTGATGCGTTATGTGGAGAGTGAGGAGAGAAGAAGCGGGATTTATTGGAAAAATATTCAATTTGAATCCTACATAAAGGGACTTGAGAATCAATATTATGTGGTGGAGCAGGCAGAACAGAATCTAAAGATTATGCGTCATGATATGAGGCACTATTCTGCCATAATCGATTCTCTTCTGGATCAGGGCGAGTATGATGAGATTAGAAAGATAACACAGCATATCAATGCCGTTGTGGACGAGAATAAGGTGACAAAATATTGTAATAATTTAATCGTCAATGCGATTGTGTCAAATCTTTTGGAAAAGGTGCAGTTTAGTCATATTGCAGTGCAGTTGGATATGAATGTACCAAAAGATATTCCGGTCAATGCTTATGAGTTCGCGGCGGTTCTTGCAAATCTTTTGGAGAATGCGCTGGTGTGTGTGAAGGATTTTGAGGAGGAAAAAAGATATATAGAGGGTGAGGTTCATTGCATGGATGAGCATTTGCTGATTCATTTGAGAAATGAGTATAAGAAGGAGATGGTTTTTGATCCGGTCACTGGTCTGCCCAACAGTGGAAAGGGGAAGAATCATGGGCTGGGGATGCAGAGTGTGCTTTCTTTTTCGGATAAAATTGGAGGGAATGTAGGCTGCTATTGTGAGAATGGCATGTTTCATATTGTGCTGTTTGCGAAATTTTAGCCACCTTTTGCGAAGAATAGGGGGATCTGGTTTGTTCTGTGTGGAGCTATAATGTAAAATAGCGAATTGTGAGTTGAAAACTTCAAAGAAAGGCAGAGCAAATAATGAAATTAAAGGCAAAAATTCTATCGTTGTCGTTGATACCTGTAGTCTTGCTTGGCGTGAGCATGTTTTTGGTGGCAGCGGACAGAATCGCAAGTGGAATTTATAATGAGGCATATGTGGGGATGCAGGCAACTACATTGACGGTGAGAAATATTTTTGAGATCAGCAGTGATGGGCAATATTGGCTGGATGAGAATGGAGAGTTGTGGAAGGGTGAGGAATTTAATATTTCACAGGCTTTGGATATTGTAGATCATATTAAAGAAAATACTGGTTTAGAGGTGACAGTGTTCTGGGAAGATACAAGGATTCTTACTTCCATTACAGATAATAATGGGGCACGGCAGGTAGGTACCAAGGCAGCGCAGGAGGTGGTGCAGCAGGTACTTTATGAGGGAAAAACTTATCAAAACAGAAATGTGGAGATATTGGGCACACAGTATATAGTGTATTATGCTCCCTTTTATCAGGAAGGGACAGAGGAAGTCGTAGGTATGATTTTTCTTGGCACACCACAGCGCACGGTTTCAACCATTATCAATAAAGTTAGAAGGCAGCTTTTGGTTGTGATAGTGTTAGCAATTCTATTTACAGTGGTGATTGTCTATCAGATGGTGAATCGGATCGTGACGCTTTTAAGAAAGAGTATGGGATTTTTGGCAGAAATCGCTTCTGGAAATCTCAATGTTGACGTAGATAATGGGATTCTTCGCAGAAAGGATGAGATCGGTGAGCTGGGAGGAAGCATAAAGGTACTGAGAGAGGAATTAAAACAGATTATTGTGGGAATACGGTCAAAGAGTGAAGAGGTTTCGGAAGAGTCGGTTGCTCTTGAGAAGATTTCTGCGTCCGTTCATCATGTGATGGAGGAAGTGGAGGGAGTTGTACAGGGAATAGCGGTAAGCTGCAACAATCAGGCAGAAGGTGCTGACAGAGATGGGAGAGCTTATTGAGTATAATGGAACAGAGGCAAACAAGCTCAATCAGATTTCAAAAGAGATGAATGAGGTATCGGAGGAAGCAGCGCTACAGTTTGGAGCAATGGTTGAGGTGATGGAGGAAGTGAGAGCAGCGATAGGCTTTCTATCTGAGCAGACAAATAGTACCAGTATTTCTGTGGAGAAGATAAGCTCCGCTACAGAAATTATCACAGAAATTGCAGCGCAGACAAAGCTTCTGTCCCTCAATGCAAGCATAGAAGCAGCGAGAGCAGGTGACCAAGGCAAAGGGTTTGCTGTGGTTGCCACAGAGATCCAACAGCTTTCGGAGGAGTCTGACAGAGCAGCAGGGCAAATAAAGAATATTGTTGCCGATCTGAATATGAATACTTCCCACACATTGAAGCGAGTGGAGGAAATTAAGACAGCGGTGGAAAATCAAGGAGAGAATATGAAGAAGGCCGGAGATGGCTTTCAGGATGTCAGAGATGGCATTTCTAAGACGGTCAGCGGTGTGGAGGATATTATTAGAGAAGCACAGAAGCTGGAGGAGAGAAGGATGGATACCGTGGCCATTGTACAAAATTCTGCGGCTATATCAGAAGAAAATTCTGCAAGTGTGGAGGAGATCACAGCAGAGCTTGAGATGGCTTATAAAGAGATTTCGGAGATCTATGATAAAGTGAAGGGAATCCGTGTACTTTCCAAGGAGATGGAAGAAAAAATTCAGATATTTACCACAGCTTAAGGAAGTTCTAGTAAGATATTGGTTGAAAATTTTTGCAGGAAAAATTTAAGGAGATTTTTATGCAGAAAACATTTATTAAGTATACCTTTGCGATTATGACATCCGCTGTTCTTCTTATATTTTTTATCAATCTTTTTTATATGCATCATACCTTGAAAACACAACAGCTTGATACTTTTTATGTCAAAATTGAGCAGGTGATACATACATTGGAGAATAATCAGTCGGAGCTTTTGCTTATGAAGGAAAATCTGGATCAGGATTATCTTACAAGAGCGAAGGCTGCTGCCTATGTATTGGATAGGCAGCAGGAGGTAGCCATGAATGTATCTGAGATGCAATATCTGGCAGAGCTTTTGGATGTGGATGAGGTTCATGTGATAGATGAGAATGGAATTATTGTGTATTCCTCCGTCTCTCAATATATTGGGATAGATATGGCGGGGCATCCACAGACGGAGGCTTTTCTTGTACTTTTGGAGAAGGGGGAAGAAAATTCTTATCTTATTCAAGAAGTGCAGCCCAATGCAGCGGAAAATAAGATAATGCAGTATGTGGGAGTGAGCGGTGACAATAGGATAGTACAGGTTGGCTTTGAACCAAAAAGACAGTTGGAGGCTCAGTCCAGAAATACCTACAATTATATTTTTTCAAAATTTCCTACAGATGTGGGAGAAGAATTTTTTGTTATGGATTGTGAGACAGGTGCTCTTTTGGGACATTCGGGGAGCATTGAGCAGGATGCTTCAGAAAAACAGTATCCGTTTGAAAAGCTTTTTGAATGTTCCAAAGGAGTCTATATAAAGGGAGAAGATAATGTTTATCGGTATATTGTGAGCCGCCAGTATGAGGATGTTTTGATCTGTGCGACATTGCCGGGAGAGATTTTGTTTCACAGACTTTTGGAAAATGTATTTCCTATATTGTTTTATTTGATTTTTATTGAAACGATTGTGATTCTTCTTTTGTATTACCTTGTAAAGAAAAAGGTAGTGGATGGTATACATAGCATAATAGAAAGCCTTTCTGCGATAGCAGATGGAAATCTGGACACAAAGGTTATGGTGGATGGGAACAAGGAGTTTCAGGAGTTGAGCAGAGGGATCAATGCGATGGTGAGAAGCATTATAAATCTCTCCGCCCGTATTTCCTCTATTATTGAAATAAGTGGAGCCCCTTTGGCTGCTTTTGAATATGAGAGCGGGACAAAGCCTGTTTTTGTCACATCAGGGTTGGGGGAATTGCTTGCTATCTCTGAACAGCAGGCAACGGCACTTTATAAATATGCGTCGAGATTTGATCGATACATACATAGTCTGATGAAAAAGCCTATAAAGGGAGAAAAGGATATTTATCAGATAGGTACTTCACGGTACGTTCGCATTCTTATGACTAGGGATGACCAGAGATATCTGGGTGTTGTCACAGATGTCACCAAGGATATTATAGAAAAACAGCGGATGCAGTATGAGAATACCCACGATTCTCTTACAGGATTATACAAATACAGATATTTTAAACAAGTGGCGAAGGAAGTTTTGCAAAGCATGAAATTTGAAGAGATCTGCGCGGTTATCATGCTTGATTTGGATGATTTTAAGTCCGTCAATGATACTTTTGGACATGATGTCGGAGATCAATATCTGCAGAGCTTTGCCTCCGTGCTAAAGGATATGCCAGCGGAACATTTTATTACAGCAAGGCGATCGGGCGATGAATTTTGTATGATGTTGTTTAATTGTGAAGACAAAGTGGATATTACCGCTTATCTGGACAATTTCTATATTGCACTTGGGGAAAATCAGATTGCGCTGTCTGATACACAGTACAGGACGATTAGCGTTTCTGCCGGATATGCGTGGACACGAAAGGATGGCATGGATATAGAAGAGCTTTTATGGCGTGCGGACAGCGCACTTTATGAGATGAAAAGGGAGACAAAGGGATATTACATAGGATATCGGGAAAAAAAGGAAACGAAGGAGAAGACAACATAAGAAAATAGGGTGTTGTCAATATCCATATTTTGTTATATAATCATCATGATTCTATAATAGTATGATGAAAGACAAGAGAGGGTTTCCATGGAAAAAGAGATAAAAGTGACCGTAACGGTCACGGCAAAGGATTTGTTTTGGTTTATGCTTCAGCATACCTATCGCTCAGTCGGAGGTGTGCTGAGCCTTTTATTTTCTCTTGCAGCTTTTGGAATGTTGCTTTATTGCTTTGACAGTGTGGATTTTCCTTATCAGGTGGTTTTGATTATCTCCTCCTTGCTGTTTACAGTGATCAATCCATTCCTTCTTTTTCTGCGCTCTGCAAAGCAGGTGAAGAAAAATGCAGCGTTTTCTGTTCCCATAGAATATATTTTTACCAAGAAGGGGTTTACCATGCAACAGGGAGATCAGAGAGCAGATGCACTCTGGAGCGATCTGTGGAGGGTGCGTGATGGAAAACACTATCTTTACTTGTATGGGAATAGCATCCGGGCAAATATTGTTCCGAAAAGCCAGTTGAATGGGCAGGCGCAGGCATTATCGCAGCTTATAAAGGAGTCACAAAAAAAGCTATGACAGTTATAGAGAAAAAAATGGAGACAGAGTGGAAAACCTACTGTTCGCAGGAGACATTTCAGTTGGGAAAAAGGCTGGGAGAACGGGCGGAGAAGGGGCAGATTTTTTGCCTGAGTGGTGATCTTGGAGTCGGAAAAACAGTGTTTGTGCAAGGATTTGCGGCGGGACTTGGCATCACAGAACCAGTGAACAGTCCAACGTTCACAATTTTACAGGAATATAGAGAAGGCAGGCTGCCACTCTATCACTTTGATGTGTACCGCATTGGGCATGAGGAGGAGATGGAGGAGATTGGGTATGAGGATTGTTTTTTTGGCGATGGTGTGTGTATGGTGGAATGGGCAGAATTAATTCAAAGCTTGATTCCAGAAGGTGCTATCTGGATCTGTATAGAAAAAGCTTTGGCGGAGGGATTTGACTGCCGGAGGATAACTGTGAAAGGAACGATATTATGAAGATTTTGGCGCTTGATTCTTCCTCTTTAGTGGCATCTGTGGCGGTGGTGGAGGATGAACTGCTGACGGCAGAGTACACCGTTAATTATAAAAAGACACATTCTCAGACACTTCTTCCCATGATTGATGAAATTGCAAGAATGACGGAGCTTGATTTGGCGACAGTGGATGCGATCGCCATAACAAAGGGTCCCGGCTCTTTCACTGGCCTCCGCATTGGCTCAGCGACGGCGAAGGGACTTGGGCTTGCACTTGGAAAGCCTGTTATTGCAGTGGAGACTATGGCAGCTATGGCTTATAATTTATGGGGAAGCAATGCTGTTCTTGTCCCTATTATGGATGCGAGAAGAGCGCAAGTGTATACAGGTGTCTATCAGTTTCAGGATGGGGAGCTTGTCACTCACAGGGAACAGTGCGCGATAGGAATAGAAGAATTATTGTTGTATTTAAATAATGATTTTCAGGGGAAAGAGATTGTCTTGTTGGGAGATGGAGTTTCTGTGTTTCGAGATACCATTGCGGAGCTTCTTGTTTTGCCCTATACATTTGCCCCAGCGCACATGAACAGGCAGCGGGCAGGCTCCGTTGGCGTGCTGGCAGAACAGTATTATAGACAGGGGATTATGGAGAGCGCAGCAGAGCATAAGCCAGATTATCTGAGACTGTCGCAGGCAGAGCGGGAGAGGAAAGAAAAGCAGGATGGAGAGAGATGATGGTTCGTTTGATGAGGGAGGAGGATATTCCTCAGATAGAAGAGATAGAACAGAGCACCTTTTCACAGCCATGGTCAGCACATGGCTTTCTTACTGCGCTGCGCAATGAAAATACCATTTATATTATCGTGGAAGAAAATGGTGAAATTCTTGGTTATTTAGGACTGTGGAAATCTTTGGAAGAAGCCGATATTACTAATGTGGCAGTAAAAGAAGCTGCGAGAAGAAGGGGTGTGGCGGACCTTCTTTTGCAGGAAGCGAAAAAGCTTGCCTGTGAGTGCAAGATCACAGCGCTGACATTAGAGGTGCGCGCAAGCAATGTGGCTGCGATTCATCTTTATAAGAAGCATGGGTTTCATTCTGTCGGTGTTCGTCCGAATTTCTATGAGAAGCCAAGGGAGGACGCTATTATTATGTGGGCAGGAAAGTAGGATGGTATCTATAAATTACCATTGTAAATGGGTATGTGCCTTCTGTATAATAAAATCATAACAATTTGAGCCAGTGTCATTTTTTGGTTGGCACAGGTTAAATTGTTGTTGAAATTGCCTGCATATTTCCTGTTTAGGAGGATGGGACAGGGGTATTGCAGAGGCCATGCTTATGGAGGAAGCCATGCGGAAATATCAAAGGGGAAGGGATAAGAAGCTGACAGAAGTTGTCTGTAATAGCTGCGGCCGCAAACTTGCACTCTCAGATGGTATTTTGACTGAGGCGGTGTGCAAGATTAAGGTTGAATGGGGATATTTCTCTGAGAAAGATGGAGAGATTCATTGTCTGGATATATGTGAGAAATGCTATGACAAGCTGATACAGAATTTCGCAGTGCCTCCGACTATAGAGTCACAAGTGGAAATTTTTTAGGAAATAATTGCCTAAAGCTTTGATTATGTGCTAAAATAATGTTAAGAAGAATTGCTGCAAGAGGTTACAGAACCGGGATAAGGGCGCCTAAAAGCAACTGCTAAGGAGAACAGAATGTTAGATGTATGTTTACTGGGAACAGGCGGAATGATGCCGCTTCCATATCGCTGGCTGACGGCCATGATGGCGAGATACAATGGAAGCACCATTTTAATTGACTGCGGAGAAGGAACTCAAATTGCCGTAAAAGAGAAAGGCTGGAGCTTCAAGCCGATTGATGTTATATGCTTTACCCATTATCATGCGGATCATATCAGCGGATTGCCGGGCTTGCTTTTAACCATGGGGAATGCAGAGCGCACAGAGCCACTGACTTTAATCGGACCCAGAGGACTGGAACGGGTAGTTTCGGCGCTTCGCATGATAGCGCCGGAGCTTCCATTTCCAATTCAATTTGTTGAGCTGTCGGAGCCGCATGAGACGATAGCGCTTGATGGCTATCGAATAGAGGCATTCCGCGTCAACCATAATGTAGTCTGTTATGGTTATACTATACAGGTTGATCGCATTGGAAAATTTATGGTGGAGAAGGCTCTGGAGTATGGCGTGCCAAAGACACAGTGGAACAGACTTCAGAAGGGGGAGGCTGTCTGTGTGGAGGGAAGAAATATCACGCCAGATATGGTTCTGGGACCAAAGAGAAAAGGGATCAAGGTGACGTATTGCACGGATACAAGACCTGTGCCTGCGATTGTGGAAGCGGCAAGGGAAGCCGATCTCTTTATCTGTGAAGGAATGTATGGAGAGCCGGGAAAAGAGGCAAAGGCGAAGGAATACAAGCATATGACCTTCTATGAGGCAGCAAATCTTGCAAAAGAGGCAAAACCGCAGCGCTTGTGGCTGACACATTACAGCCCGTCACTGATGCGGCCGGAAGAATATTTAAAAACAGTGCAGAAGATATTTAAGGAGGCCGAGGTTTGCAAAGATGGAAAAACCATCGAGCTGGATTTTCAGGAAAATTAAATTATTACCGCGGGCGATAAGATTGAGGATCGTGGTAGAATCGAGGCTTATATGAAAAAATTCCGAATGGCGTTAGGAGCTTTTTTGATCGTGGTTTTGGCAATGGGGGCATATGCTTATCTGGCAAATCGAAGTACAGATACCCCCGCTGAGAAGGAGACGACAGTCACAGATATAGGGAAGCTGACAGCCAGAGATCTGGAAGCGGATTATCCAAATACTCCAAGGAAGGTGATAGATCTGTACAGCCAGATTACCAAATGCTTTTATGATAGCAAGCTCACCGATGAGGATTTGGAAAAGCTGTGCAAGCAGTCAAGGCTTTTGATGGATGAGCAGCTTCTGCTTGTCAATCCAGAGGAGACTTTTCTGGAGAATACAAAGGCAGAGATTGAGGAATACCGCTCCATGAAGCGTGTGGTGACAAGCTATGTGTTAGAGGACAGCAGCAGTGTGGATTATTATACGGAGGATGGGCAGGAGTATGCCTCTATATCAGTAAAATATTATCTGAATGACAAGAATGGTTATGGAAAGACCTATGAAGATTTTATGCTGAGAAAGGATGAGAATGGCAGATGGAAGATTGTCGGATGGCAGATTACATCGACCAGCGCGGATGATGATGAATAATGCAAAGAAGGATATTCTGATACTTGCGATAGAGACTTCCTGTGATGAGACGGCGGCAGCGGTGGTTAAAAATGGCAGAACGGTACTGTCCAACGTGATTTCCTCACAGATAGAGTTACATACCTTGTACGGCGGCGTGGTTCCAGAGATCGCCTCCAGAAAGCACATTGAGAAGATCAATCAGGTAATAGAAGCAGCGCTTGCAGAGGCAGAGGTGACATTAAAAGAGAT
>CAMUFS010000072.1 GCA_947088195.1 uncultured Clostridia bacterium | reverse complement strand
AAAAATATAAAACCATATTGTAAACCAGCGGAAAATAGATTTGATGAGCTTGAAAGAGATGCCGCTAAAATCAGAAAGGCAGGAAGGGTAAGGGAATATGACTGCCTGCTAGGATTAAGTGGAGGAGCAGACAGTTCTTATATGGCGTATATTGCCAAGGAAGTGATGCATGTAAGACCTTTGGCATTTGTTGTGGACACTGGCTGGAATTTGAATGTGGCGGTGGAGAATATTGAGAAAATGGTTAAGGGACTGGATCTCGATCTGTACACAGAAGTGATTAATTGGAAAGAGATGGCAGATTTTCAGTTGGCAATGTTTCGGTCACAAATTTCTTCTCAGGACGCACCACAGGATCATGCCATATTTGCGGCAATGTATAATTATGCAGCCAAACATCATATCAAATATGTGTTGACAGGCTCTAATAATTCTACAGAATTTATCAGACCACCGATTGAATGGATTTATATGAATGATCTGACAATGTATAAAGATATACATAAAAAATTTGGCAAAAGAGAATTAGAAACATATCCAACCTGCGGAATTTTAAAATATCGTTTGTATTATAAATATGTTTTGGGGTTACAACGGTTTTATCCGTTGGATTATGTAGTGTATAACAAAGCAGAGGCAGAGAAATTTCTTTGTCAGAACTATGGATGGACAAAGTATGAAAATAAACACTATGAAAATGTGTTTACTCGTTTTTTTGAAGGGTATTATCTGCCTCATAAATTTGGATTTGACACCAGAAAAAATGTATATTCCACACAGATATTAGCGGGAACAATGACAAGAGAAGAGGCAATTAAGGCATTAAAGACAAATCCCTATGATCCAGATTTAATGGAACAGGATAAAGAATATATTGCCAGAAAGCTTGGAATCACAGTGGGGGAATTTGAGAAAATAATAGAGGGAAAGAATAAGACCCCTATGGATTATAAAAATGATTTCTGGATGATTCAGTTAGGAGTATATATTTGCAGGATGCTTGGAATAGAGAATAGAAATATAAGGTAGGGGAAATATGGTTGCAGTTATTGATTATGGATTGGGAAATTCAGGTTCTATTGTAAATATGCTGCGAGTAATTGGAGAAAAGTCAGAAATAACAAGTGATACAGAAAAGATAGGAAAAGCCGATCACATAATTTTGCCGGGTGTTGGTGCATTTGATGCAGGAATGTCTGAGCTTGAAAAAAGAGATCTCATATCAGTGCTTCAAGAGGAGGCGGACAAAGGAAAACCAATTTTGGGGATTTGCCTTGGTATGCAGCTTTTGGGTAGAAGAAGTGAGGAAGGAAAAAGAACAGGTCTTTCTCTAATTCCATTTGAAAGTGTTCGTTTTCGTTTGGAGGATAGAGAAGAACCACTAAAAATTCCTCATATGGGCTGGAATATGACAATGATAAAACAAAATAGGCCATTGGTGGATGGGATTGGGGAAATCGCAAGATATTATTTTGTACACTCGTATCATGCGGTGTGTGACAGCGAGGAATATGTGCTTATGACTTGTGAATATGGGTATGAATTTGCTGCAGCTGTCTGTAAAGATAATTTATATGGTGTTCAGTTTCATCCTGAGAAGAGTCATGATTTTGGCATGAAGATTTTAGAAAATTTTGTAAGGAAGTGTTAAGGGTGGCGGGAAGGTATACAAGACCAAGAATTATTCCAGTATTATTGATAGATAATAGAGATTTGATGAAAACAGTACAGTTTAAAAATCCAGTTTATCTGGGTGATCCAGTCAATGCAGTAAAGATTTTTAATAGAAAGCGGATTGATGAGATGGTGGTTTTGGATATTTCAGCAACCAGACAAAACACAGAGCCAGATTTTGAGCTTTTGGAGGACATTTCCAGTCAAGCCTTTATGCCATTGGGATATGGTGGGGGAATTAAAACAATAGAACAGATAAAAAGACTGCTTTTTATTGGATATGAAAAAATAATTATCAATACAGAACTTGTGAAACATCCAAAGTTAATAGAAGAGGCAGTGAAACTGACAGGAAGCCAGAGTATAGTGGCATCCATAGATGCGAAATTAATAGATGGGGAATACAAATGTGTGATTTGTGATGGCAGAAAACTGGTGAATGTATCACCAGAAAAACTGGCAAAAAGAGCAGAACGGTTGGGAGCTGGAGAGATCCTTATTAATTCTTTGGATCGAGATGGAATGAGAAAGGGATATGATATTACATTAGTAAAAAAAGTGGCGGATGCTGTATCAATTCCAGTAACTGCCTGTGGTGGAGCCAGAGGGATTAGGGATCTGAAACAGGTACTTATAAAGGGAGGAGCCCATGCAGCGGCAGGAGGCAGTATGTTTGTATTTTATGGAAAATGGAAAGCTGTGCTCATTACGGCACCCAGTGAGGAAGAATTGATAAAGGAAGGAATCTATCGATGAACACCATAATTCCTGATAAAAAAGAGAATTATTTTCATTTTATAAGGCTGCTTGCTGCGCTTCAGGTATTTTATGGACATGCATCAGAGCATTTGTTTGTTCCAATGCCAAGTGGAATCAAGGAAATATGGTGGGCATTTCGTGGTGTGCCAATCTTCTTTTTGTTATCTGGCTTTTTGATATGGAATTCTTTGGAGAGACAAACCAGCTTTATAACCTATTGTAAAAAAAGGTTACTAAGGTTGTACCCAGAGCTTTGGGGGGGGGTAATTCTAAATGCAGTGATTATGCTATTGATTTACAGAGAACAGATAGCAGTGGTTCCCTTTCTAATTTTTCAGCTTACACAGGCGACTGTCTTACAGTTTTGGACGCCGGACTGTCTAAGAGGATATGGCTGTGGCACACCGAATGGTGCGCTTTGGACAGTGGGGGTGATGGTGCAGTGTTATATTGTCATTTATTTCTTGCACAGAATTTTACATAATAAAAAAGGAATTGGCTTTATAGTGGTTTTATTGGCGGGAATAGCAGTCAATATAGGAGCTATGCCATTAAAAGGGATATTGCCAGAAATACTTTATAAGCTTTTTACACAGACATGTTTGCCATATCTATGGTTGTTTATAGTTGGAGCCATTTTGTGTGAGTATTTTGATAAAGTAATTTTCGTATTAAAGAAATATTGGATATTGAGCCTTATCATCTTACTATTAGTGAGTCTGTCAGGAATAGAAGATGGAATTGGAATCTATGGGATGATACAGTCTTTGATGTTGGGGGTTATCATAATTGGTTTTGGATATTCTGTCAAAATACCAATCCAACATGATTTCTCTTATGGAATCTTTATCTATCATATGGTGGTAATCAATGGAATGGTGGAATTTGGAATATATGGAAAATGGTATCAGATTGTAATAGCATTGGTAATTACTGTTATATTAGCAGGTTTGTCATATGGGACCATTGGGTATCTAAGCAGAAGAGCAAAGAGGCAGGTATGAGTATAGTAGAAAATAATATAGTGAGAAAGATAATGGAAGTGGGGTGCCGAATAGCGACATGGGTGAATCCAGTTATTCCAAAGAGGGAAAAGACCATTTTATTTTATGAAAGCACGCCTGATTATATGAACAATTATGAGCTAATGAGATATATGGTAAAAGAGGGATATGATAAAAAATATCAGATATATTATTTTCCAAATATAAAAAAAGAGAGTAATTTAGGTGAGGAATATAGAAGGGTAGTCTTTAGCAATAATTTAGCGTTGGCATTTTATTTATTTTTAACGTCGAGAGTTGTTTTTTTAGATACAGGAAATATGCGGATAGTGCCATCAAAAAAGCAGGCGGTGGTGTATATGGATCATGGGCTGCCATTTAAGCTTGCGGGCAGGCTGACAAAAACATTTGATAAGACATTTCCCAGAGATCTTATTATGCCAGTCAATTATTTTTTATCTTCCTCAAAAGCGTTTGATGTGATGTATTGCAAGGCATATAATTTGGAGAAAAAACAGTTGCTCCGCTGTGGAAGACCAAGGACAGATGCTTTTTATAAAACAGGGTGTCATCTAAAAAAGATAGGGATAGAAAAAGAGAAGTATAAAAAAATAATTATATGGATGACAACATACCGAATTACAAACAATGGAAGAACATGTGATACAAAAGATAAGAAATGGAGCACAACGAATCTTCCTATATTGGTTGATATGCAGAAAATAAAAGAGTTCAATGAATATTTGAAAGAAAAGGAATATTTAGTGGTAATAAAAATACATGCTTCCTCGATCTTTGATGAGACATCCATTCAAGAATTATCCAATATTCGACTGCTATTAGACCCGGATATCGTGTGTAAGGGGATTCAGATTTATGATATTGTAAAAGATTTTGATGTATTAGTGACAGATTATTCGTCTGTTTTTCTTGATTTTTTGCTAGTGGATAAACCAATCATATTTATCACAGATGATTTTAGAGATTTTAATAAGCTGCATGGATTTTTCTTTAAGAATCCACTTGCTATAATGCCGGGACCGAAAATTAATAGTTATCAAGAATTAATAGAAGAATTAAATATATTGAATCAAAATGAAGAAAACTATAGATCAAAACGACAAAATCTGCGGGACATCTGTCATACCTATCAGGATGGAAAAGATTCCCAGAGAACATTAGATTTGCTGGGAATAGAAAAATAAGGAGACGGCGGAATGGTTATGGAAGATACAATAGAAAAAAGAATGGAAGTAAAAAGATCAAAGATTTTTCAAAATAAAATTTTGATGATAACAGGTGGAACAGGTTCTTTTGGTTCAACTGTGTTAAAACATCTGTTAGATTCTGAGCTTGCAGAAATTCGTATTTTTTCCAGAGATGAAAAAAAGCAGGATGATATGCGACATGAATTGCAGGTTCGCTACCCAGAGAATGCAGATAAGGTAAAATTTTATATTGGGGATGTAAGAAATATACAATCTGTTCAAGATGTCGTATATGGTGTGGATTATATTTTTCATGCAGCTGCATTAAAGCAAGTGCCATCTTGTGAATTTTTTCCCATGGAAGCTGTTCGCACAAATATAGAAGGTACCGATAATGTACTTCATGCAGCGATAGCGGCTGGTGTGCAGAGGATTGTATGTTTATCCACAGATAAGGCAGCCTATCCCATTAATGCCATGGGGATATCAAAGTCTATGATGGAAAAAGTTATTAGTGCGAATGCTCGTATAGCTGCAGGAAGAACGACCATCTGTTGTACACGCTATGGAAATGTTATGTGTAGCCGAGGTTCTGTAATTCCGCTCTTTATCGATCAGATTAGGGCAGGGATTCCAATTACAATTACGAATCCTGATATGACAAGATTTCTTATGAATCTGGATGAGGCAGTGGATTTGGTTATGTTTGCATTTGAACATGGAGAGGCAGGAGATTTGTTTGTGCAAAAGTCAGCAGCCTCTACGATTGGGGATTTAGCAAAGGCAGTTCAGAGACTTTTTGGAGATACCGGGACGCATATTATTGGAACACGGCATGGAGAAAAATTATTTGAGACTTTGATGACAAATGAAGAATGTGCTCGTTCTGTTGATATGGGACAATATTATCGAGTGTTGCCAGATGACAGAGACTTAAATTATGACAGATTTTTTGTGGAGGGAAAAATTCATATGATGGCAAAGGAGGCTTACACTTCCCATAATACACAAAGACTTGATGTAGAAGGCACGGTGAATAAGATTCTAACAGCTCAATATGTGCGGGATATGTTAGATAGTTTTCATAAAATGGACAGATAGAGGAGAAGAATGAAAATATTAGTGACCGGAGCAAATGGCTTTGTGGGGAAGAATCTGGTGGCTTCTCTTGAAGCAATAAGAGACGGTAAGGATCGTGTGCATCAGATAAAAGGAAGGAATAAGAAAATAAAACCAGAGTCATTGGAAATAATTTCATATGATAAGGAGTCCTCTAAACAGGAATTAGAGACAGCATGTAAAGATTGTGATTTTGTGTTTCATCTGGCAGGTGTAAACCGTACTAAAGATCAAACAGAATTTTTTAGAGGAAATGTAAATTTTAGCTTGGAGATATTGAGTTTGTTAAAAAAATATCATAATACCTGTCCAATTATGTTAAGCAGTTCGATTCAAGCATCTCTGCTTGGCAGATATGAAAAATCAGATTATGGCAGAAGTAAATTAGAAGGAGAAAAGATATTTTTTCAATATAAAAAAGAGACCGGAGCAGAGGTTTTGATTTATCGTTTTCCTAATTTATTTGGTAAATGGTGTAAGCCAAATTATAATTCTGTGGTTGCTACATTCTGTCATAATATTGCCAACGATCTGCCAATACAAATTCACAATAGAGATACGGAATTGGAGCTTGTTTATATAGATGATTTGGTGGAGGAGATGCTGTTAGCTTTAAATGGATTGGAACATCACTGTGAGTGGAGAGAATCTATTGTTGTGCCAGACAAAGCAGGTAAGTTTTGTTATATACCATATGGATATAAAGTGACGTTGGGAGAAATTGCTGATATATTGGAGGAGTTTCGACGTGGGGAAGATATACTTTCTATTCCTGCAATTCCAGAAGGTTCTTTTGTAAAAAAATTATATTCTTCTTATCTTTCTTATTTACCAGAGAGAAAGGTAAAACTGCCAGTAAAGATGAATGTGGATGCAAGAGGTAGTTTTACAGAGCTGATACATACGTTAGATTGTGGTCAGGTTAGCATTAATATAGCCAATCCCAAGATTAATAGAGGACAGCATTGGCATCATAGCAAGTGGGAAATATTTTTTGTGGTAGCTGGGGAAGGGCTGATTAAACAGCGAAGAATTGGTTCTCAGGAAGTAATAGAAACAAAAGTGTCAGGAAAAAAAATAGAAGCGGTGCGTATTCTTCCGGGATATGTGCATTGTATTATCAATTTGTCTGATACAGAAAATTTGGTGACAGTGATGTGGGCAAATGAGTCTTTTGATAATGAGCGTCCAGATACATTTTCAGAAACTGTATAAAGGGGAGAGAAGGGGATCTATGGATATAAAATTTAAAGAAAATGGGAAATTAAAATTGCTGATTCTTGTAGGAACAAGACCAGAAATTATTCGTCTGTCTGTGATAATCTGCAAGTGTAGAAAATACTTTGATTGCATTTTGGCACATACAGGACAAAATTATGATTACAGGTTAAATGGCATTTTCTTTCATGATTTAAAACTGGGAGAGCCAGAAATATATATGGATGTGGTAGGGGATGATTTAGGAGCAACTATAGGAAATATAATAAATAGTTCTTATAAGCTCATGACAAAGATAAAACCAGATGCTCTGTTGATTCTGGGTGATACTAATAGCTGTTTATCTGCCATAGCAGCGAAACGTCTGCACATTCCTATCTTTCATATGGAGGCAGGAAATCGTTGTAAGGATGAATGTCTTCCAGAAGAGACAAACCGCCGTATTGTAGATATTATTTCTGATGTTAATCTAGCATATTCAGAGTATGCTAGACGGTATTTGGCAGAATGTGGGTTGCCAAAGGAGAGAACATTTGTGACAGGATCGCCTATGGCGGAGGTGCTGCAGGAAAATCTTTCGGAAATAGAAGCCTCTGATATATTGGACAGACTTGGATTAAAAAAGAAACAATATATTGTATTGTCTGCACACAGGGAGGAGAATATTGATACAGAAAAAAATTTCTTGTCGTTATTTTGCGCAATTAATAAATTGGCTGAGACATATAATATGCCAATTTTATATTCTTGTCATCCTCGATCTAGAAAAAAGTTAGAACAGACCAAATTTCAACTGGATAAAAGAGTGATACAACAAGAGCCTCTGGGATTTCATGATTATAATCATCTACAGATGCATGCATTTGCTGTGGTGTCTGATTCAGGAACTTTGCCAGAAGAGAGTAGTTTTTTTCTTCGAGCAGGTTATCCATTTCCAGCAGTGTGTATACGCACTTCTACGGAGCGTCCAGAAGCGATGGAGAAGGGGTGTTTTGTGTTGGCAGGGATCGATGAGAAGCATTTGCTTCAGGCTGTCGAGGTAGCGGTGGATATGGCAGAGAATGGAGAGAATGGTATTGCTGTGCCAGATTACATAGAGGAGAATGTTTCAGAAAAGGTGATAAAGATAATACAATCTTTTACCGGAATTGTGGACAAGGTGGTGTGGAGAAAAGATTGAATGAGAGGTACTTATGAATATAGCAATTATTATTGCCGGCGGTTCTGGAAGCCGAATGGGGCAAAAAATTCCCAAACAATTTATCAATGTTTATGACAAGCCAGTTTTGATTTATACATTGGAGGGGTTTCAACGCCATCCGCAGGTAGATGCCATTGAAGTGGTCTGTATTGATGGATGGCATGATATTGTCTGGGCATATGCAAAGCAATTTAATATTGACAAGCTAAAATGGGTGATATCTGGTGGGGAGAGTGGGCAGGAATCTATTCGCAATGGGGTGTATTCTTTGGAGGAACAGTTAAATGGAGATGATATTGTTATAATCCATGATGGAATAAGACCACTGCTTGATGATATGGTTTTGACAGATGTGATAAGGACAGCACAAAAATATGGAAATGGGGTGACATCTCTGCCATATAATGAACAGATTTTTGTGGTCAGTGCAGAAGATAACACTACAACAACACAGTATATTCCAAGGGAAACTCTGCGGCGGGTTTCCACTCCTCAGGCATATCGTTTTGATAAATTAAAATGGGCATATCATGAAGCATTTGACAAAAAAATTGGAATTTATGGATCGGCATACACCAATACTATGATGGTGGAACTTGGAGAAAGACTGCATTTTGCAGCGGGATCGGATAGAAATATAAAGCTGACAACAAAAGATGATCTGGAAATGTTTAAGGCATATTTAAGAATTGACAAGGATACATGGTTAAAATAGTTTTGTGGCGGGAGAACAGATGAGATTATATGAAAATAAATGGTATCAGGAAGATGTGTATTATGCTGCAATGTTAAATTTGCCTTGGGATAGGTTTCAAGATGGTACGATAGTGCTTTCAGGTGCCACAGGGATGATTGGAAGTTTTTTAGTAGACGTTATTAGGTATCGAAATGAAATATGTCACATGGGATGTCAGTTGTATGCCTTAGCACGCAATGAGAAAAAGGCAAGAGAGCGATTTTGGTATTGTTGGGAAGATAGTTGGTTTCATTTTGTGAGGTGTGACATCAATGAGCCTATTTGTATGGATACTATCAGGGATGGCAGTTATATTTTTCATATGGCAAGCAACACACATCCTGTGGCATATGCAACAGATCCGATTGGGACAATTACAACAAATATTATTGGTTTGAAAAATATGCTTGATTTTTCGGTAAGACATAAAGCGAGGCGAATGGTCTTTTTATCTTCAAATGAGATATATGGAGAAAATAAGGGCGATATAGAAAAATTCAATGAAAAATATTGCGGTTATATTGATTGTAATACAATGAGGGCGGGGTATCCAGAAAGTAAGCGGTGCGGAGAATCGTTGTGTCAGGCATATATTGCTCAAAAAGGGTTGGATATTGTAATACCAAGATTGACAAGATCCTATGGCCCTACCATGCAGATGACTGATACAAAAGCGTTATCGCAATTTATAAAAAGAGCAGTTACCAATCAGGATATTATATTAAAAAGTGATGGGACACAATATTATTCTTATATAAATGTTGTGGATGCAGTATCTGGAATCCTTACTATTTTGTTTTATGGAGAATGTGGAGAAGCTTATAATATAGCAGACAATGACTCAGATATTACATTAAAAGAACTTGCAGAAATACTTGCGTCTTATGCCGGGAAAAAAGTGATATATGAAATTCCCGACAGAATGGAAAGTGCAGGTTACAGCAAGGCTACAAAGGCAAGGCTGGATAGCAGCAAGCTTGAGGGAATCGGCTGGAAGGCAAAATATAATATAAAAACTGGCCTGCAGCGAACTTTGAAAATTCTTGCACAGCTAGAGATAAATAAAGGTAGTGAAATAATATGAAAATTATTTTTTGTTCTATGATGTTTTCGGATGTTGAGGAAAATATACGAAATTCAAAGAAACCAAATACAATTTCAGCGCATAAGTATCAACAAAACTTATTGGTTGGATTGTTGGAAAACGGATGTGACATGATAGTGCTCAATACGCCAAGAATAAGAAGATTTCCTGATTATAAGAAGATAGTCATTAAAAAGAAAGAATTTTGTCTGGATGACAAGGTGTTAGGAAAGAACATTGGATTTATTAATCTGTTTGCAATAAATTATATTACACAGTATATCGAGTTGTATCAAGAATTGAAGAATGTGGCAAAAAAGTATATGGGAGAAAAAATAATATTATTGGTTTTTAACAATTACTTAATACAGAGTTTGGCAATGTTTCAAATAAGAAAAAAATTTAAAAATATTATTTTGTGTGCTTCCGTTGGAGATATTCATGGAAAATATGGAGCAACGGTGAAAAGAAAGGGAATAAAAGGAAGATTGATAGATTGGATAGAAAAAATGCAAGATACTATAGCTGTAAAGTTTGATGCATTTGTTTTACATACAAGACCAATGGCAGATGCGTTGCATATAGCCGGCAAACCTTATTGTTTGATGGAATGTCCCTATCAGGTTTCTTTTACAAAATTAGAGAATAAGGTTTGGGATGATACAAAGAAAGATAGAAAAATTATTATGTATGCTGGTGCATTACAGGAGAACTATGGTCTTAGACATTTACTTCAGGCATTTTTTTTAATAGAAGATGATAATTATATTCTTCAAATTGCGGGCAGTGGTGATATGGCTGAAGAGATAGAGAGACTTTCAAAAAAGAATAAACAAGTTGAGTATCTGGGATTTATTTCTCCGGCAGAAGTAAATGATTATCAACAGAGAGCTACTATTTTGGTAAATCCACGAACAT
>CAMUFS010000071.1 GCA_947088195.1 uncultured Clostridia bacterium | reverse complement strand
CTATCCACATACAATTCTGGTTTTGTGCCGTAATCTTGAGATATTTTTTCTTATGGTAAATTCTGTCTGGCACCTCTGATACCTTTCTATATTCTGCCTGCCTGACATCATAAAATCTGCGGCTGCACAGATACCCTTCTGTCTGTATCTTAAGATCCCCACAACACAGCTCCGCCATAACCTCCCCATGCTGAAACATACACCCCGCTGGTTGTGTTATATCCTCCTTGAGAGCGATATTTCTAAGCTGCCGGTAATATCGTCTGTTTTGAAAAGCATCTGCACTTCTTTTTAAAGAGACAGTCCATCTACCCTGTTTTAAAAAAATATCCCCCACTCGATAATATTTACCTTCTATCATCACAAGCTGCCCCGGTAGATGCTTTTGAAACACATGGCATCCAGCCGTAAGCTCTGACCATGTCGATTCCTCTTGTGAGCCTTCTCTTTTATATACCACAAATTCTATATTTTCTTGATACCAACGATTCAGCTGCTGCCTGCCCTCCTCTGTGGATATCACAGCCCTTCTTTCATCATCCTCCTTCTGGCTTAACAGATCCTCTGTCAGCCACACACAATCAAGCCCCAATATCTCCGCAAGCACCCAATTTAAGCTGCCAAGAAGCCATGTCAATCCCTTCTGTACATCTGCGCCATAGTATTCTGCAAGCTCCTTTAATTCCAGCCACTCCACACTGCCATGCAGCAATCTGCCAAACACGGCAATCGCTATATTGCGTTCAGAACGAATCAATTCTGGCAGAATCTGATGCACTGTCAGCTTTCTTCCTGTCTCCATGCAAAATGTCATATACTCCCTCAACATATAATGTGGTGAACAGACCATCGCCACACCTGACGTACAGTTTTTTTGCCACCTTACCATTTCTGCTGCATGATAACAACTATCCTCAACCATCTTGGCAAAAATTCCTTTCCTCTCTGGCAATGCAGCGGCATCTCTGTCCACAATAGCAAAACTCTGTTCTTTCCCTGTAGCTGCTGTATGGATAACAGAAAACTCAGCCTGACAGGCATGGGACAGCCAATCAGCCATACCAATTATATTGTTGTCACACACCACATAAGTCAGCTTCTCCTTGCCGGGATGAAGCCTTACAAGAAACTTTAACACTATATCTGAATGATTCACAATCAGATAAGAAGGGTTTAAAAAAAGCACAGCCGAGACCTGCAAAAAAAATCCTTGGCTATCATTAACTTCCGCTGCATCTTTTATATATCGAAAGGATACTATGCCGACATCCACATCACCGATCTCCTGTCCACGCCCAGCAATCCATGACTTAAGGCTTCCCACCCTGCCAGAAAGTCCTGCCTCCAGCCAATGCAATAGCTCCTCTTCCTCCTGTCCTTCCAAGACAACCAGAAGCTTTTTATTATCCAAAATCTCCATAGCAAGAAAAGGAAAGATATAAGGTCCTAATTCCCGATAAGAAACATGTGTGATATACAAGCTCTGATACTCTGCAAGCAAAAGTGCCGCCTCCATAAGCTCCATGTGTATATCTGACCTTCCCTTTATTGTCTGTTGCCATTCATATCCCATGCAGCGTTTTCTATAATTATCGCTTAGCTGAATCTCCATCAGCCTCTCTGCAAGCTCCAAAGAAAGAGTCTCACTGTCAAGCTCTTCTTTTTCCTTCTGAAACACACGGAGCCGATATGGCTTTCCTGTCTCTTTTAACAATGATATAAGCTCCCGTGCTTCTAAGCTCTCTTTTTTTTCCTTTTTCTGCTGTCCTATCCATTCCTCCAGTGTACATCCGCTGAAATATTCAAGCTTCTCCCAAAGATATAGACTAAGCGCTGTCGCCATCACAAAAAGTTCCAAAAGCCTTCCCGTATGTTCCAGCGCACATTTTACAAAACCAAACAACAATCCTGATGCCAAAAAAAGTATCTGATAAAATTTTCTCTGTTGTACATATTCTGGCCTAAGTACATAATTTTCCACAGTCTTATTATATTCATATGCACCACAAATTCCCTTGAGCTGCATCACATTCTTCTTGATGGCACGCCTTTTCCACAACAGCCATACCATTTTAAAAAGAATATATACAGCCAAAAATAACCCAAATGCCATATTAACAGATAACCGCATCAACACATCACCTGCCTGTCTTATCACAGGCTGCATAAAAGGCAGCTCTATCCTAGACAGACCAAGGCTCTTCATTATTATGTCTATAACAGTTCTCTTCTCCATCAACCAAATTATGGAAACAAGAACAGATGCCCACATCACATAAGATGAAAGCTTCTCCTGTATATATCTATATTTCTTAGGTAACACTGCCCGACAAAGAAAAACCAGAACGCCATAACATACCATAACAGCGGCAATATCCCCTATCCAGCCCTTATTTATGTTCATACTCTATCCCCTCTGCGCGGTCTTCACTCTCCATATATGGTAAATATAGCTTCTTAATCTCAAAATCACCAAGAAAGAAAAAGGGAACCTGCAACTTAACACCCACCCCTGCCATAATTAGCTCATAGGTCTCTCGATAATATGCCATATAAGCATCTATCATAGGCTTTGGAGGCAATGAGAAATCAACTGTCGTCTTAATCTCTTCCTCCTCGCCAATCTCCGGCTGCTTTCCAAAAAGCCACAAAAACTGCTGAATCTTCCCCTCACTTTTCAAAAGAAGCTCCTCATATTCTGTTAAGATCTGCTGCCTCTCCTTGTCCGCTCGTCCTAACTCCTGCTGCCGCAGCTCAAGACGGCTGTAGCATTTATGCACAGAAGCCATCTCCATTCTTTTTAAATAATTAAATTCTGCCTTTTTTAATTGACCGTCCACCTGTCTAAGAGAATGATTTAGCCTCTTTTGTGCACGCTTTCTCTCACCGGTAAAGTATCCCACTAACCCTGCCGCTACCATTGCCATATAAACAGCAGCGACAAGCCATATCACGATTTTATCCTTTCCGCCAGAGGCATCTGCACCGATCAACACACCAAAAGATGCTATTATCGCGCCCAAGCCCACTGCACCCTTTTTTAAAAACAAAGAAAACCCTTGCTGCGTCATCCTTTCATGTATACACCGTTCCAAGCCAGCAAGCAATTCTTCACTTTTCGCCATCTGTTTTCTGAGCTCTGTTTCCATAAATGGTTCTCGAAAAAGCTCCTCTGCACAATTTTGTTTTTTCTGTGCAAGCTCATACATCGCCTCTTCCGTCAGACGCTTACCCGAAAACTCCTCATATTCAAAATCTGTCTCTGCCTGTTGGGTTAGAAAACAACCACTTGGATTCTTAAAAAGCTCCTTTAAGCGCTGTATAGCCCGAATATTTGCAAGCCGAAACCCGGCCAGTGCCACATCATTATCTTCTAACACAAAAGGAAATCTTTGTTTTTGAAAGGGGATGGTTCCCTTCACTCCCTGCGACACCCTCTGTCTTGGCAAAATATCACGCACATAATGTATCATCTCTCCACAATCCTTATACTGCTTTTCCTGATACAAGGATGTAGCGAGATACCTTCTTGTTCTCTCCATATCACCGATATACTTTGACAGCTTATCCTCATCCACCCACGGCTTTAGCTGATACAAAAAACCAGCGTCTAACACCGCTTTTGGAAATTCATTTAGCGCAAGAGTAAATGCACTGCACAGAACTAAAAAAAGCATCTGCTCAGGAAGCTTAGGCTCCTCCTCTCCCACATCAAAAAGAAGGTATCGGTAATGGCTGCTGCGATTGTCAGCAAAATCAGAATACAAAAACCCTTCCTTTGCTGTATGAAAATACTGCCCACAGCGCATTACCATACAATAAATATATTCCGGCAAAGTGCGCATTATCTGACCATGCCTTTTTTTTCCATAGTTTGTACATGCCTCAAGAAATGCTTCTATATATTGAAAATTGTCCTCATAGTTCTCAAAAGGATTCTCACATGCATATACCTGCCGACAGTCCAAAAATAAGACACGCCATTCCTCTATCATCCTCTTAAGCGGCAGAGAAGCAAGTACGCTGCAAAGCATGGAAGGCTCCTCCGGCTTTTGAATCAAAAAAATCTCACCAGAAGACTCCATATGCTTATACAAATACAGCAGGCTGCCAAGCGAATATTGTTCAGAATCCTCATAGATTATATATGTGATCATAGTATCTACTGCTCCCTCTGGCGCAATTCAAACCGCAATTCCTCCAGCACTACCTGTTCTGAACTACTTGTAGGTATGTAGCCATCCATCAGCTCCTTTGCCGCTCTCTCCTGCTTTTTCATATACTCTGTCACCCTTGCCTCATATCGTGCCTCAAAAATAGAAAAATACTCTGTCAGCAGCTCCGCCCACGCACAGACAAATGATTTTATTTCCTTCTTCTGACGCTCCCTCTGTCTAACAGTGTTCATATAAGGCAAAAAAATACTTCCTATCAATTCTGTATGATTATATCGCTCCAAAAAAATGCTGTGCTCTCCGCCCTCCTGAGCACCTAATTCCTTAAAGAAGGTCTCAAACTCCTCTCTGCGCTCCTCATTGATCGCATCACGCTCTTCTCGAAAGTCCCTGAGAATCTCCATCACCTCTGCAAGACTTCCAAAATCCTCATGCTCAAACACTGCATGAACCAGCCGATACTTCTTATGCTCTGTTTTCACAATCTTTCCCATCAGACAGCCATAGAGCAGTGCCATCCACTCCTCCTGTTCCCGCTTTCTCTGCAGCGTACCGCTCATCTCCGGCAGAATCTCTGCCTTATGCCAGCTTCTGTCCAGATGAGGCGTCAAAATCTGACTGACATTCTGATTGAGATGCATCCGCCTTGTTATATCATTGTACGCTCGGTAACAATTCCCCGCTGTCCCATCCTGCCCTTCTTCTTTAAAGGCATCCAAATGATTGGCATGTACGCCAAACAAGGATTGATAGAAACAGATGGTATACTTATCGATCGCCAGAGCCTCCGGCACGCCATTCCTCCCCAAAAGCTCTGCCTCCACAATCTCTTTCTTCGCCCCTTTTAAGTCTAGCAAGCTTTTATGAAAATAGCTCTCCTTAATAATCTCCTTCTCTGGCACACCGGACACATTGAGAAATGGCGCAGAAAGCTTGTCTGCACAATAGTGGAGTATCCGTGCAATCTCAGGCACCGCCGCCGCATCACTGCCATATTCAAAATGAACCTGATTCTCTGCCGCAGAAATAATATCAATATCAAATTGTTCTCCATATACCTGCTGGAATTGCTCCTCCCACTCCTCCATCAGCTTCTCCCATGCCGCTGTCTTATTCTCCCATTTCTCTGCTGCCTCAAACATATATGCAGATACACTGTCAAGCGCTCCATAGTAACTTGGCACATCTGCCCTCATCTGAAGATGGGCACTTTCCAGATACTCCCGCTCATTGCACACCATCTTCACACGTGTACCCTCACAGTGCGTCAGTTCAGAAAGCACCACCTGAATTTTCTCATCCAGTTGGCTCAACCCTTTTCTATAACTGTCAAACATTTGCTCATATGCCCTGTTAAGCCGCTCTATGCGCTCCATTCCTTCTATATAACAATAATACAATGCTTCATTCTTTAACTGTCTCGCGGGAATCCCCGATACTCCCATTACCTCCTCTATCGTGTCAATCAGATCGCGCTTGCTGCCCGACTGCACCCCCTCCTGTATGGTCTGCAGCTTATTTTTGTCCACCTTGATCTCATTTTCTAGCACCGCCATCTTCTGTCTTAATGCACTTTGCACATTTGCAAGAAAATACCGCACGGCGTTGGGATGCAGCATATTGTCAGACAAACCATGATAGAGCCAATATTCTATGCTATATTGTTCTTTTACCTCTTTTTTTAAAGAACGAAAGCGAAATACCTCGCTGGCAAGACGCCGCTTTTCCTTTAAAGTCTGCTCGCACTGTCCGATAAGCTCTGTATATTTTTTCATAAAAACATTCCGACAGCTACTTAAATGCCCTCGGTTAAAGCTATCTGCAACCAGATTTTTAAAGCTTCTCTCCTTTAAAGTCCCCTGTAACACTTTAAGACTTTTAAAAATTACTGACATATCCCGCTCGATCGCCGCGTCCATCTGTTCTGTAATATACTGTTCAAGCTCAGCCAGATACATATCCCACGAAAGCTTTCCTTCTTCCCTTCTCTCAAGACTGTCCAAAATCCTCTGCGACAGCGGTTTATCCGCAAGCCTTACCGTCTCTATGTAAAACTCCCGCAATGGCTTTATCTGCTCTGTCACAATTCCCTGCTTTTCCTGCCTTATATGCTCCTCAACATAGCGATAATACTTTGTATCATAATAAAACCAATCATTCTCCATCGTATCCTTCGCCCAACATAAGGTTAGATACTCCTTAACAAGCTTATAGGGATATTGAAGCCTCGCCACACCGATGCTGCCAAAATGCCGATATTTCTTCTCCTGTCCCATGCTTAACATAATGGTAAGATGCTTAAACTTATTATCCTCCCACGCAGTATTCCTCTCATTAATAGGACTGACATAAGGAAGATAAATACAATCTGCAATCATCTCCTTATAACCATTCAAGGAACGAAGCCCCTCTGCACTGCCACAATTATCATTAAAAAGCCCAAACAAAAAAGTAAAATTATAAAGGGTTCCCTGAAACAGCTCATCCTCTGTCAAGCGCAGAGCATCCTTTCTCTCCACCGTCCCAATATTTGACTGAATAAAATAATCCAGCTCCTTCACCGCCGCATATGCATTCGAGTACAGGCTCATTCCCTCCACCTGATTGCCGTTGCCATAATGCATCACAACATCTGGCATCATAAAAAATCCATTCATATTATAGCCATTTTGAGGGAAATTCTTCTTTAGATACCCAGCAAGCCAGACAGCAAACGGCAATAAAAGCCCCGATCCCGTTCCTCCTGCCAGAGAGCTGACCAAGGCGATTCGCTGTGTTCTCGCCTCCGAATTTTGCTGCATATAATGAAGTTCAAAAATTGTTTTCTCCAGAGGCTTTAACATCTCCTGCGACATCGCATGCTCCAGAGCAAGACGGGAGATAGCACGAACCTGCCCCGCCCCATCTGTCAAGGTTTTATTCATAAATATTGTATTATCTGGATACCACTCTTCTTTTGCATAAGCATTCATCTTAAGACACTGTTCTACCGTAATATTGTTGGAGATCCGTATGGTAAGCCCGGCAAATCCATTTCTTTTTCTCTCCTGAAGCGCGTGCTCATCCGTATCCACCAAAATGTATTTTATATTGGAAGAAGCCATCCCGGACTCAGCCGCCTTCTTCTCCACCATGCCGACAATCTCAGAACCTATGCCTCCCAGCCCGATAATTAATGTAGGTGCTGTCATCGTTCTCCATCCTCTCCTGTCATTCGATTACCCTTAAATACAACTGTATTCCACAATCCAGCAGAATCTATAAACTCAAACCGATCCTTCTTAGCCATAGCAGCATTTCCTCGAAAAATATACTTTCCATTGATTCGAAAAGCATCCTTTCTCGAAAATACCACCCAGTTCATCAGATAATATCTTCCGCCCTTTCTTCTTTTCTGAAACTGCAATTCTGGGCACTCAATTCCATACATCTCCCTCTGTGTCTCCGATAACTGAACGGTTATGCCCTTTGCCGGAAATACTAACTGACGAAAGCTCTGAAATGCCCCCGGACTCAGCCGTATACCAAGCTCTGGATCGTCATTAAAATACAACACACAGAAGAAAAATGGAGAAAAGCACCGTCCAGTCAGCAAATTCCACGCCAAATAAAGCAAAAATAAAACCACCAACGCCGTTATGCTGTACAAGCATACCCTAAGTGCCAGAGGCGCCAAAATCACCTGAATCTCTCCCTTTAACACGGCTGTGCATGGCACACCTCTTCTTATGTAGGTGATCTCACTGTGAATTGGTATCGTCTCTCTATTATTATACAGCCAATAGATGCTAAGTCCAAGCTTCTTAATAAACTGCAGCGCACCGCCTGCACGACTAAGATTTACATAGCCGCATCCACCAGAAAGTGTGTGAAACCTCAATCTTCCAAATTCACTCTCAGGAATCTCTTCCCCATCACAAAAAAGAGTGTAGGCAACCTCACCCTGAATTACCTCTGATCGGTTATATCTCCTTCCCTCCATTAGCTCTGCCTCAAGCTTTGTCTCAAATGCCTTTAATTCTATCTCTATCTCCTGTTCTATCCTGCTCTGCCCCTCTTCATCGCTTCGCCAAGCTGCCACCTTACAGACAACATCTTTATAGGTATCAAAATCCTCATAATTAGTCAGATATGGATAGAGCAAAAATTCATCTGCTGTCCCTTCTACCTTTACAATCTCCACTAAAACGCACGGTTCCTCCGATCTCCTCCGCCCCTTATAATTCACCTCACAGGTAATTTCCAGCTTATCTGCTGTGCTGTCTCTTAATGCTATCCTTTTATCTCCCATATTCTCAGAAAGCTTGATGCGGATTGCCGACGCCTCTCCCTTTTTAATACTGTTCTGATTCATTTTGTCATAATTAAAAAAATCTGGCGTCCCCAGAACCTGAACCACAAGTGGATATACCCTCTCCCTAACCTCATAGCTCTCTGTCAGTTCAATCGGCTCCTTCAGCGCAGCACCTTCCACCAACACGGTCAAATCTACCTTCTCAGGATAATCTGCATGAAGATAGATTGTCTCTCCAAACTGGTAATTTCCTCCATTTACACTTACAGAAAGCTCGCGCAGAAGCTGTGCGTCTGTGGCAACTCGCTCACCAGAATCGGGATTTATGGGATAAATGGTCACTTCATACTCTCCCTCAAGGAGCTCATCTCCCTCAACCAAGCTCCCATCCTGCTTTATCTCAATAGCAACGCCAAGATCAAGCTGATAATATACATTCACAGACTCATTTGCTCCCACAGCAAGCGATTTCTGATAGATGCTACCCTCATGAATAGTACTTTTTCCGCCAAATGCCACCATCTCGCCCTGAATCTCCTTAATCTGAAGATTCTTCGCAAAATCCAAATTTCCCCCATATGACGGCTCCGTCTCACTTGAATAGCTCTGAAAGCTCTGCCTTTTTCTGGTGACAAGTCCTGTCTGTGCTCCAATTTCCTGAGCCAGCATAGATACTTGAGCCCTTAAATTCTGATTTTCAGAACCCATCTGCCGATTTTGAAAATATACCGTATCCCCCTCTGACTGCATCAGTACAATCAGCTCCTTCACTGGAGCATCCACCCGTATTTCCCCATTTGTCCCAAGCGTAAGAGAATTTCTTCTATAAATAGAATCTGTTGCCTCCAAAATCTGTGTAAAAATACTGCCACGGCGAGAGCCACCACTCTTGTCTGGCTCCACCTGTATCACCTTTCCCGCAATACCTGAATCAAGACTAAGCGTTTCTGGTGCCTCCGCAATCGGAACATATAAAATCCCTATCTCTGTAATTCCCTGCAAAACCTGATTTAAGGTTCTTTCCCAAATGCCCTTATTCTCACTATCTGTTAATATAATTATCCATCGCTCCCCCTCATATCCCTTAAGATGGGCAAGCGCATTCTCCACCCCTGCATAATAGGTATTGCCAAAGCTCTCCGAAGCCCTGTCAATATCCTTATCATCTGGTCCAGTAATTTCATAATAATTCACATTCTCCTGAGGCTGTGCTGTCTCACGATTCTTGTCCATAGGAAACAGATATAGCTTGTCCTCTTCCTCCATAAGTGCAGCAAGAGCGCGGACGGCATAATCTGCCTCCACCCACCTTGTAATATAATTATCCACATTATCAAGCTCTTCTGTATCATTAAATGCCATACTTCCTGAATTATCATAAACAATGTCAATTATCCGCTCTTTCGCCTGCACTGACCAGACATTTGCAGGCAAAAAACCAAGCAGACATAAAAACACCGCCATCACAGCAAACCTCATATGCCACACATTCCTTTCACAAAAACCTTACCTAATCTTATCACAACCCAGATAAAATGTACAGAAAGAAATCCATCTATAAGCCTCACTGGCAGATTTCCTTGGATACCCATAATCGAGTAGGAAAGTCTTATCTTCCCCTACTCGCCGCGCAACCTGTGCGCCACATTAGTGGCATATTTCCTCTGCACAGGTCTGCGCACAAAAAAGAGAGCAGATTTCTCCGCTCTCTATCCAATCAATCTCTATTCTTCTGTTGTACTATTCTCCAGCAATGCTTCCTCGTACCCTTTTAGAATCATAGCCTGAATCCTATCTCTGGTATCCGAATTTAGTGGGTGCGCGATATCTCTGTATTCACCATCCGAGGATTTCCGGCTTGGCATCGCTATAAACAGCCCCTTATCCCCCTCTATTACCTTAATATCATGTACCACAAACTCATTATCCAAAGTGATGGATACCACTGCCTTCATTTTACCTTCTTTTGTTACTTTCCTTACTCTCACATCTGTAATTTGCATCTCACCAGTTTTCCTTCCACTATTCAGCCTTTAAGCTACAACACATATCTCTCGTTCATCTCAACCACTATCTTCGGATTCTCAAGCTCACCTATATGCGTAGTATTTGCCCGAATTGTGTCGCGGCTCTCTACAATACAATTCTCAATATACGTATTGTCCCCTATATATACATCATTTAATATAATAGAGTTCTTAATCACACAATTATTTCCAACATATGTTTTCTTAAACAAAATCGAATTTTCAACCTTGCCATTGATAATACAACCACTGGAAACTAAGCTGTTACGTACCTCTGCTCCCGGATTATACTTAGCTGGCGGCAGATCCTCTACCTTAGAATATACCTCAGGATGCTCCCGAAAGAAATAATCTCTGACCTCTTTCTTGAGAAAATCCATATTAGTCCGATAATAAGCGTCAACCGTAGCAATGCTTCTCCAATAACTTTCCAACTCATATGCAAAAATTCGCTTTAAATTTTTATAACGAA
>CAMUFS010000070.1 GCA_947088195.1 uncultured Clostridia bacterium | reverse complement strand
CACGAGCTTAGTGTCCGTTACGTTTTTCACTAAGCGGGAGCGCGGTGACGGAGGAGTATAGCCCGTTCGCTGCGCGGCCCCTTCTCAAACATGATTCTATAAATAAAGCACACAAAATTGTTTCAATAGGAACAAAAGATTCCAACATAGGTATCATTATTTTTTGCTTGAGGCTTTCAGGAAAGTATGTTAATATAGATAGAAATACAAGAGAGCAGGAGGAAATAGATGAGTGATTTATATTCAGAGTGGATTGTAAAGCGCAAAAAACCATCATGGGCATTTGCGGCAAAGGTGGCGTTGATTTGCCTGACTGTAATTTTTGCTCTGCTGACTATGACAGGGATTTTTTGGTTTATGCTTATCCCAACAGTAGCTTTGGGATACTTGACATATCGCCTGTCTTTAAATTGGGATATGGAATACGAATATACCTTTGTCAAAGGTGAATTGGATATTGATAAGATTATGGCAAAATCCAAGAGAAAGCGGTGTGTGGTTCTAAATATGGAGCAGACGGAAATTGTGGCACCAGAGGGGGCACATCAGCTTGATAACTTTAAAAATACTCCCTGTAAGACAATGGACTTCTCCTCCCATATTCCAGAAAATAAAAAATATGTGATGTATACTTCTTATCATAATGAGATGGTTAAAATAATATTTGAGCCAAGTGAACGTATGTTGGATGACATGTGGAATACAGCACCAAGAAAAGTAGTAAAATAACTCTTGACATCGGACAATATATCTGATAGACTTGATCAACTACAAAATCGAAGAATGTAAGAAGAAAGAGAGGCAGAAGAAATGGGTAAGATTATCGCTGAAGGTATTACTTTTGATGATGTGCTCCTTGTTCCGGCATATTCTGAGGTAATTCCGAATCAAGTTGATTTATCAACCATGCTGACAAAGAAGATTCAGCTAAATATTCCAATGATGAGCGCAGGTATGGATACTGTCACAGAGCATCGCATGGCGATCGCCATGGCGCGTCAGGGTGGCATTGGTGTGATTCATAAGAATATGACAATCGAGCAGCAGGCAGAAGAGGTTGATAAGGTGAAGCGCTCGGAGTTTGGCGTTATTACGGACCCATTTTCACTGTCACCGGATCATACTTTGGAAGATGCCAACAATCTGATGGCTAAGTTTCGCATTTCTGGTGTTCCCATTACAGAGGGAAAGAAACTTGTGGGGATTATCACAAATCGTGATTTAAAGTTTGAGAAGGATTTTTCGAAAAAAATTAAGGAGTCTATGACTTCAGAGGGGCTTATTACTGCGAGAGAGGGCATTACGCTGGAGGAGGCAAAGGTAATTCTCGCAAAAGCGAGAAAGGAAAAGCTTCCCATTGTAGATGAGAATTTTAATCTAAAAGGTTTGATTACAATCAAGGATATAGAGAAACAGTTAAAATACCCATCCTCTGCAAAGGATAGTCAAGGCCGGCTTTTGTGTGGTGCAGCAGTGGGCATTACGGCAAATGTTTTGGAGCGCGTGGAGGCGTTAGTGAGTGCTAAGGTCGATGTGATTGTGTTAGATTCTGCTCATGGTCATTCTGCAAATGTTATCCGTTGTGTAAAGATGATTAAGGAGAAGTACCCTGAGCTTCAGGTTATTGCCGGAAATGTGGCGACGGGAGAGGCGACGAAGGCATTGATTGAGGCAGGTGTTGATGCGGTAAAGGTTGGTATAGGCCCAGGCTCTATCTGTACCACCCGTGTAGTTGCAGGGATTGGAGTTCCTCAGATCACGGCGATTATGGATTGTTATGAGGTGGCAAAGGAATATCAAGTTCCTATTATTGCAGATGGAGGAATTAAGTATTCTGGTGATATGACAAAAGCACTTGCAGCAGGTGGCAATGTCTGCATGATGGGAAGCATGTTTGCAGGGTGTGATGAGAGTCCGGGAACTTTTGAGTTATATCAGGGAAGAAAATATAAGGTATATCGTGGTATGGGTTCTATAGCAGCCATGGAAAATGGAAGCAAGGATCGCTATTTCCAGACAGATGCCAAGAAATTGGTGCCTGAGGGTGTGGAAGGGCGTGTGGCATATAAGGGAACTGTGGAGGATACCGTGTTCCAGCTTATGGGTGGCTTGCGTGCCGGAATGGGGTACTGTGGAGCGAAGGATATTCCAACCTTGCAGAATACAGGAAAGTTTGTAAAGATTTCTGCTGCATCTTTAAAAGAAAGTCATCCACATGATATTCATATCACAAAAGAAGCGCCAAACTACAGTGTAGATGAATAAATAGAATAATTGAGAAGGAAAAAGGGCACTTTTATAAGGGAGTGTCCTTTTTTATGCACAAACTAAGATTTTCCTACGCAATCATTTTTGGTTGTAAAGCGAAATTCCTTTTAGGAAAGGTTGAAAAATAGATATTCTTTAGGTATAATAGAGAACAAGTACATGAATGACAGAGGGCAGGGAACATGAAGTTAATTTCATGGAATGTAAACGGACTGAGAGCCTGTATGGAAAAGGGATTTATGAATTTTTTCCGTCAGGAGGATGCGGATATTTTCTGTATTCAGGAAAGTAAACTGCAAGAAGGACAGATTACGATAGATCTGCCCGGTTATTGGCAGTATTGGAGCTATGCAGTGAAGAAGGGATATTCAGGCACTGCTGTTTTTACGAAGAGAAAGCCTGTGTCGGAGGTATATGGGATTGGTGTGCAGGAGCATGATATGGAGGGAAGAGTTATCACTCTGGAATATGAGGATTTTTATCTGGTAACTGTGTACACGCCAAACTCCAAGAGGGAACTTACGCGTCTTGCTTACCGGATGCGATGGGAGGATGCCTTTCGGGCTTATTTGACAGGGCTTACAGAGAAAAAGGGGGTAATTGTCTGCGGAGATATGAATGTGGCACATCAGGATATTGATTTAAAAAATCCAGATAGCAATCATAAAAATTCTGGATTTACCGATGAAGAGCGGGGGAAATTTATAAGCCTTCTTGAGAGCGGCTTTATCGACACCTTCCGCTATTTTTATCCTGATAAGGCAGAATGTTATACATGGTGGTCTTATATGCGCCAAGCAAGGGCAAGAAATGTGGGGTGGCGCATTGATTATTTTTGTGCTTCCATATCTATGGAGGGGCGTTTGAGAGACGCAAAAATCTGTTCCGATGTATATGGATCGGATCATTGTCCAGTAGAATTGATAATAGAATAGATAAGCAGATTGTGAGGAACGATGACGAGAGAATTTGACGATAATAATTATAACATTAAGAAAGGTCACCCGTTCCCCATGGGATTGACCAGAGAATTGGACGGCGTCAATATTTCTGTACAGGCTCCAGAATCGGAGCCGGTTAAATTGTTAATATACGGAAAGACAGCCAAGCAGAAAAAAAAGTTGATAGCAGCCCTGCCATTTCCAGAGTCCGGCAGGACAGGCAGAATTATCTGTATGAAGGTGGAAGGGTTGCCAGAGGAGTTTGCTTATAATTTTCAGATTGGCAGTGAGGTACAGACAGACTGTTATGCCAGATATATATTAGATAGGGAGAAGTTTGGAAAAAGGGCAGAGAAAGAGAGTTGTGCGCTCTGCTTTACGGATGACTTTGACTGGGAGGGAGATAAGCCTCTGGGTACGCCGATGGAGGATACGATCTTATATCGGCTGCATGTAAGAGGGTTTACAAAACATTCTTCCTCACATGTTAAGGCAAGGGGGACTTTTGCAGGGATACAAGAGAAAATCCCATATTTAAAAGAACTTGGTATCACAATGATAGAGCTTTTGCCGGCATATGAGTTTGAGGAGATAGCAGAAGCGGAGGAGACAATTACTGGTGAGCCGATTGCAGCTTCTTCTTGCGTAAATTATTGGGGATATACAAAGGCTTATTATTTTTCTCCAAAGGCAGCTTATGCCAAACATAAGGAGGCATATACAGAATTTAAGGAGTTGATTAAGGAGCTTCATAAGAATGGAATAGAGCTTTGTATGGAGTTTTATTTTGTTCCGGGGACAAGGAAAGAATTTATTTTAGAATGTCTTCGTTATTGGGTACTTTTTTATCATGTGGACGGATTTCATGTTAATTCGGATGTAGCTCCCATGCAGGTACTGGCGGAAGATCCGCTGCTTTCCTCCACAAAGCTTTTTGGTTTATGGTGGGAGGACAATGCTTTGCAGACAGGGCAGCAGAAGAGAAAGCATCTGGCGGAATTTCATGATGGTTTTATGGTGGAAGCTAGAAAGTTTCTAAAAGGGGACGATGGCCAGATTCAGCCGCTAATTTATCGCATAAGTTTAAATTTTCAAGAACATACAGTAATAAACTATATTGCCAATCACGATAGCTTGACACTTTATGACAGTGTCACCTATGAAAAAAAGCATAATGAGAAGAATGGGGAGGACAATCAGGACGGAAGAGCATATAATTATAGTTGGAATTGTGGAGAGGAGGGGGAGTCCAGAAGAAAGAAGGTTTTGGATCGCAGACATAGGCAGATGAGAAATGGGCTGCTTCTTGTATTTTTAAGTCAAGGAATCCCTATGCTGTTAGCAGGAGATGAGTTTGGCAGAACCAAAGGTGGAAATAATAATGCGTGGTGTCAGGACAATGAGACCTCATGGATTAACTGGAATTTAAATCAGAACAGGATGTCTCTGCTGGCATTTACGAAAGAGCTTATTGCTTTTCGGAAAAAGCATCGAATTTTTCATATGCCAAGCCCTCTTCGAAATATGGATTATGGCAAAAATGGGTATCCTGATATATCCTGTCATGGAACACGTGCATGGTATCCAGAGCCGGATACGTACAGCAGGCATTTTGGTATTATGTATTGTGGAGAATACGCCAGATATACAGGAGAAAAGCCAGATAACTTTTTCTATATGGCGTTTAATTCCCACTGGGAGACACATACCTTGGCACTTCCCAAGCTTCCCAAGGGAAGGTATTGGTATAAGCTTCTCTCTACAGGAGATGGGAACGGAGATTTTCTAAAAGAAAAGCTCCTTCTGGAAAACCAGAAGGAGTATATGGCAGCACCTAGAAGTGGTTCTATTTTAATTGGATTATAGAGAGTTTACAGCAAGCTGGCTTTTTTGAGTGCAGGACGAAGGGCAAGATACAGAATGGATGCCACTATCACTGCAAGCACAGCGTTGACGGATGTAGTTACAGCTCCAATTTTGGCCAGTGCGGAGGAAAGCTCTTGAGGTACACCAAGGATATAGGATTTATAAAAATATCCTACGATCGGGTCGGCGACGATATTGAATGCCATCCCTGCGGTTGCTGAGAGAACCGTGACAACTGCGACATAGCGCGGTGAATGTTCACTTCGATTAAGTTTGCAGAGCTTGTGCGCCACAAATCCAACAATCAGGCCAATACAAAGCTTTAATACAAAGGTTTTTGGCGCACTGGTGATATATCCAGTGGTTAGATCTGCGATGGTCATACCAATAGCGCCAGAAAGACCTCCATATAGACCGCCAGTCAAAAGGGCAGCAAGTACGCAGAATACATTGCCCAGATGAAAGGCGGTCTTTTCTGTGCCCACTGGAATGTCGATCTTAAAAAAGGTAAAACCAATATAGCACAGAGCGGTGCACAAAGCTGCCTGTGCAAGCTTTTTGGTAAGCATATGCTGATTTGATTTACTGAGTTCTAATGTTTTCATACAAAAACCTCCTGTGTATAATTTGCTTTATCATAGATTATACACAGGAGTGGATATTTCAAAATAGCCAATTAATGATTATTTGGCCATGCCAGTTATGGAATGACTTGTGGAAGTACATTACTTAAAGTATCGTAAATAGTGATGGAAGCCTTTCGATCCGAATAATGTTTTTCTGTATTAATTAAAACTAGCTCTTTTCCTTCAAAATATTGCAAAAAACGCTTGGCCAGATAGGAGTCCAAATGGGTGCCGCCAATAATTAACATATCTGCGTGTGCGATGGCGTCAGCAGCGGCAGTGACGCGCCCATTATCAATCATGTCTCCATAAAAACTGACACCGGGTCGGATAGCGCCTTGGCAGTGCTCACATTTTGGGATACCGTGGCTTTCTTTGATATAAGATGCGGGATAGGAGGCACCACAGCGGATGCAAGTGTTAGTATGAATGTTGCCATATAATTCAATCACTTTTTTATTTCCGGCAAGGCGGTGTGTGCCATAGATATTCCGCGTAATAATAGCATTTAATTTTCCGGCCTGTTCCAGACGAACCAGAGCATAATATGCATCATTGGGTTTTATGTCAAGGTGCAGTACCCGGTTACGGTAATACCGGAAAAATAAATCCGGGCGAGTGCTGTAAAATGCCGAGCTAAACAGATCTTCAGGCGAATACCGATAAGTCTGCTCGACCTCATAGGCTTCTGACACATCCGTAAAATAGGGAATCCCAAGCTCACGGGTGAAGCTGATACCACTCATAAATACAATATGATTGTGATTGAGAATTGAATTTTTTAGAACATCATATGCCATAGAATCACCGCCTTTTTGTATATTCACTTTGTTGATTCTATTATAGGAGATAATAGGTAAAAAAGCAAGAAGAAGCGGGATGGACAAGAATACAAATATTTTGCATAAAATATAAAATAAAAAATCTTGTTTTTCTTGTTAGCCTGATATATAATCGGATCAATGTGATTAATATAAGAGTGATAAGGAGGAAGAGATGAGTAAAATCAGAGTGAGGTTTGCACCTAGTCCAACTGGAAAAATGCATGTTGGAAATTTGCGATCGGCTTTGTATGAGTATTTGATTGCAAAACATGAGGGTGGAGATTTTATTTTAAGAATAGAGGATACGGATCAGGAACGTTATGTCGAGGGAGCGACAGAAATTATTTACCGCACGCTTGAGAAGGCGGGATTGGTTCATGATGAGGGCCCGGATAAGGACAAAGGATTTGGTCCTTATGTACAAAGTGAGAGGCAAAAAACGGGCATATATATGAAATATGCGAAGGAATTAATTGATAAGGGCGAAGCATATTACTGCTTTTGTGATAAGGAGCGCTTGGCTTCTTTAAAGACAGAGGTGGTGGATGGCAAGGAGATCAGTGTCTACGATAAGCATTGTCTGGGATTGTCAAAAGAAGAGGTGGAGGAGAAGCTTGCAGCGGGCATACCATTTGTAATTCGCCAAAATAATCCCAAAGAGGGAAGGACAACCTTCCATGATGAGCTGTACGGAGATATTTCTGTTGAGAATTCTGAATTGGATGATATGATCTTGATAAAATCAGATGGCTACCCAACCTATAATTTTGCCAATGTGGTGGATGATCATCTGATGGAGATCACACATGTGGTAAGAGGGAATGAATATCTCTCCTCCTCACCAAAGTATCAGAGGCTTTATAAGGCATTTGGCTGGGAATCTCCTATTTATATTCATCTTCCACTGATCACAGGAGCAGATCACAAAAAAATGGCGAAGAGAAGTGGGGATGCTTCTTTTGAAAACCTGATAGAACAGGGATTTCTTTCTGAGGCGGTTGTCAATTATATTGCGCTGCTAGGCTGGAGCCCGGAGGATAACAGAGAGATCTTTTCCTTGGAGGAGATGGTAAGAGACTTTAATTATCATCGTATTAGCAAATCTCCAGCAGTATTTGACATTGTTAAGCTGAAATGGATGAATGGGGAATATTTGAAGGCGATGGATTTTGATACCTTTTACAAGATGGCTGAGCCATATCTTTTGGAGTATGTCCACAGGGATATTGATAGGCCGAAGCTGGCGGAGATGATAAAGACGCGCATTGAGATCTTTCCTGATATAAAAGAACAAGTGGATTTTATTGATGAGCTTCCTGAATATGATACAGAGATGTATACACATAAGAAGATGAAGACAAATAAGGAGACTTCGCTTGCGGTATTAAAGGATATTCTTCCACTTTTGGAAGCGCAGGAGGATTATTCTAATGATGCGCTGTATACAGCAATTTCTGGTTATATTACAGAGAAGGGTCTTAAAAATGGCTATGTGTTATGGCCTCTTCGAACGGCAGTTTCCGGCAAGCAGTCCACGCCGGGTGGTGCGACAGAGCTTATGGAGCTGCTTGGAAAAGAGGAATCCCTGAGCCGCATACGTATTGGTATACAAAGGCTTTCTCATGAGCTTTAATTCTTCTCAGCTTCAAGCAATCAATCATAATAAGGGACCTGCGCTGGTACTTGCAGGTCCCGGTTCTGGCAAAACCCTTGTCATCACTCACAGAACAAAAAAATTAATTGAGGACTGCGGTGTAAATCCTTCTAACATTCTTGTTGTTACATTTACAAAGGCAGCAGCGACAGAGATGAAGGAGCGGTTTGTGCGTCTGACAGGGAAAAATCTTCCGGTATCCTTTGGAACCTTTCACGCAATTTTTTTTAAGATTCTCAAATATGCTTACCGGTTGGATGGCTCAAATATTGTGCGTCAGGATCAGATCTTTTCGTGGCTTCGTGAAATACTACAGGAATGTAAGCTGGACGCGGAGGATGAGAAGGAGCTGCTTTCTGGGATTCAGGGTGAGATAAGTCTTGTGAAGGGTGAGAGACTTTCTTTGGAATATTATTATCCCAAATCATGCTCTAAGGAAGTGTTTTTACATTTTTTAAAAGGGTATGAAAAAAGGCTTCGGCGTGAAGGCTGTATTGATTTTGATGATATGTTGGTTATGACATATGAGCTTTTTTCGAAGCGCTCGGATATTTTATCTGCATGGCAGAAGAAATACAGCTATATTTTAATTGATGAGTTTCAGGATATTAATAAAACGCAGTATGATATTGTAAGGCTCCTTGCTGGGGAGGAGAAAAATCTTTTTGTGGTCGGTGATGATGATCAATCCATCTATCGGTTTCGAGGAGCGAAGCCAGAGATTATGTTGGGCTTTGAAAAGCAGTATCCCAGTGCAGTGAGGATTGTGTTGGAGAAAAATTACCGATCGACCAAGTCGATTGTCGATGCGGCGGGGCGTGTGATTGGCTGTAATAAAAAACGGTATCCAAAACGGATTCATACAGATAATGAGGCAGGGGCTAAGGTCGAGGTGCGTGCCTTTCCCAATCCATCGACACAGAATAAGGAGCTTGCCAAAAGGATTCGAAATTATCAGGCAATGGGGCTTGCGTGGTCTGATATGGCTATTTTATTTCGGACAAATACAGATGCAAGGCTGTTGGTGGAGTATTTGATGGAATATAATATTCCTTTTCGCTTAAAGGAGAGCTTGCCAGATATTTTTGATCATTGGATTTGTAAGGATATTATAGCATACATAACGATTGCTGAGGGCTCCAGAGAACGAGCTGATTTTCTTAAGATTATCAATCGTCCCAAGCGTTATATTAGCCGAGATTGTCTGGATACGCCGCAGATCTCTTTTGAGAGGCTTCTCACCTATTATGAGGATAAGAATTGGATGGCAGACAGAATAGAAAAGCTTAGGGAGGATATTCAATTTATAAAAGATCTGCCACCCTATGCGGCGATCAGTTATATTCGCCGTGCAGTGGGATATGAGGATTATTTAAAAGAGTATGCTGAGTCGAAAAATATTGGTGCGGAGGAGCTGCTTTCTGTGTTGGATGAGCTCCAAGAGAGCGCGGAGGGGTTTGCAGAGGCAAAAGAGTGGTTCTGTCATATGGAAGAGTACCGCGAAGAGCTTAGACAACAAGAAAAGCTCACAGTGGAGGAGGATGCGGTGGTTTTATCAACACTACATGCTTCAAAAGGGTTAGAATATGAGGCCGTATTTTTGGCAGATGTCAATGAGTCAGTGATACCACATAAAAAGGCTGTGCTGGATGAGGATATTGAGGAGGAGCGCAGAATGTTTTATGTTGGAATGACAAGAGCGAAAAAAAGGCTTCATATCTATTATGTTAAGGAGAGGTATCATAAGCGGATGGAAGTATCCAGATTTCTTGTGGAATCAGGTTTGGTAACAGAATGAGATAAAAAATAATATAATGTAAGGTAACATGTTAAGCAGTTAATGGTATACATGATGATTATAATTGTTAGCAGCGAAGGAGGAGAGATATGAGTAGTCAGGTAGTATGGCAGGATCGGTTTAATATTGGGGTAGACTTAATTGATAGAGAACATAAAAAGCTATTTAATATTTTAAATAATTTATTTGAGCTAAGTGAACAGGAAGAGAAAAGCCAATGGGTATGCCAAGAGGGCATTAAATATTTTAAGGGCCATGCGATGAAGCACTTTGCGGAGGAAGAGGCTTATATGGCCTCCATTGATTATAAGGGATTTGACACACATAGACGCCTTCATGATTATTTTCGCAAGGTTACACTTCCAGCACTTGAGAGGGAATTGAAGCAGACAGGATACTCGGCTGATGCGATCAAACATTTTTTGGGTGTCTGTACGGGATGGCTTATAGGGCATACTTTGATGGAGGACTATGCAATCACAGGAAAAACAACGAGTCATTGGACAAATCTTCTGCCAGAGGAAGAGGAGGCTGCGATAGGTAAGGTGATTATTCAGCTTCTATATGATTTATTTCGGCTGGACGCGAAAGTGATCAGCCACAATTATGGTGGAGAGAAATTTGGCAAAGGGATTTATTATCGCTTGCTCTATAAAACAAAACAGAAGGAGAATGTGGAGGTTATTCTTATTTTTGAGGAGAAGCTTCTGCTTAGTACCATCGGCAAAATAGTGGAAGGTTCCTCCGATCAAATGAATGTTATGTTGATGAATGTATCCAGATATACGGCAAAACAATTTGTACAGCGCATCAGAGAACATTTTCCACTTGAGGAAGATTATGAATTGCAGGATGAAAGTCTACTGACATACGATCAGTTTGAGAAGATATTTAATATGAAACAGCCGCGTTGCAGCCTGCTTTTTGACACAGGGGAAGGGTACTTTGCCTATTGTGTAATGCAATCTCAGGAGTCATTAAACCGATTAGGTGCTTCCATTAAGGAAGAT
>CAMUFS010000069.1 GCA_947088195.1 uncultured Clostridia bacterium | reverse complement strand
ACCTCGATCACCTTTAATCCGATTGAGGTGGCGAATAATATTAAGAAGCAGGGCGGTTTTGTGCCCGGTATTCGTCCGGGAAAACCGACGGCGGATTATCTGACAAAAATACTGAATTACGTGATATTTATCGGCGCGGCGGGGTTGCTGTTTGTGGCGATTGTTCCAATTATCGTTTCTGGTGTGTTTAAGGCAAATGTTTCTTTTGGGGGTACTTCCCTAATTATTATTGTGGGAGTTATTTTGGAGACATTAAAGCAGATTGAATCACAGATGCTTGTCCGTTATTATAAGGGCTTCCTGAACGATTAGTACAGTGGCCGCATAGAGCTGGTCGAATTACGCAGGCGGGAGATCCCGTCTGCTGTTGTGTTTCATTATTGGGAGGTATTTTATGAAGATTATTATGTTAGGTGCTCCGGGTGCAGGAAAAGGAACACAGGCGAAGAGAATAGCAGATAAATGGAAGGTTCCTCATATTTCTACAGGTGATATATTCCGTGCCAATATTAAAAATGGAACGGAGCTTGGCATGGAAGCAAAGAAATATATGGATAAAGGTGCTTTGGTGCCAGATGAGCTGACAGTAAAAATATTGCTTGACAGAGTGGCCGCTAAGGATTGTGAAAATGGCTATGTGCTTGATGGTTTCCCAAGAACCATACCTCAGGCAGAGGTGCTTGACAGAGCACTCTCAGAGATGGGAGACAGCATTGATTTTGCTATTAATGTAGATGTGCCGGATGACAGCATAATAAACCGTATGTCAGGAAGAAGGGCATGTGTCTCCTGTGGGGCTACGTACCATGTAGAATTTGCCCCCACAAGGACAGATGGAATCTGTGACAGGTGCGGCAAAGAGCTGATTCTGAGAGATGACGATAAGCCTGAGACGGTGAAGAAGCGTCTTATGGTCTATCATGAGCAGACACAGCCGCTGATTGATTATTATGCCGGCAAGAATATTCTAAAATCCGTGGATGGAACAAAGAATATGGAAGAAGTATTTAAGGATATAGAGGCTATCTTGGAGGCATAGTTTATTATAGACAATGTAAATGGCTGCGATATGCAGGAGTGTGAAAATGGCAGTATCAATAAAAACGGAACAGGAATTGGAGCTGATGAGAGAGGCAGGCAAGATCCTTGCCAAAACTCATAATGAACTTGAAAAAATAATAGAGCCGGGGATCTCCACATGGAAGATCAATAAGATCGGTGAGGAAATTATAAGGAGCTACCAGTGTATTCCATCGTTCCTAAATTATAATGGATATCCAGCGTCCATCTGTATCTCGGTGAATGATGAGGTCGTTCATGGAATCCCATCCAAGAAGAGGATTCTAAAAGAGGGCGATATTGTAAGCTTAGATGCAGGCGTGATATATAAGGGATATCATTCAGATGCAGCGAGAACACATGCAGTTGGAGAAATCTCAAAGGAGGCACGTCAACTGATTGAGGTGACGAGGCAAAGCTTTTTTGAGGGAATCCGATATGCGAGGGAGGGCTGTCATCTTCATGAAATATCGAATACAATCGGAAGCTATGCCAAAGGGTTTGGATATGGTGTAGTGCGTGATCTGGTGGGACATGGAATTGGAAGACATTTGCACGAGGACCCTCAGGTTCCGAATTTTGCACAGCGCGGCAGAGGTCTTAAGCTTCAGGCTGGCATGACCTTGGCGATAGAGCCGATGATTAATATGGGAGCATGGCAGGTGGAATGGCTGAAGGATGACTGGACTGTGGTGACAAGAGATGGATCTCTTTCTGCACATTATGAGAATACCGTTTTAATCACCAAAGGAGAACCAGAAATCCTGTCAATGGAGTAATATGCAGATGAATTTGTATCAAGTGGGAAATCTGGCAAAATCCATTGCCGGACATGACAAGAATCAATTTTTTGTAATAGTGAGAGAGGAATCTGAATATGTATATTTGGCGGACGGCAAGGAGAGGACATTAGAGAAGCCAAAGCGCAAGAATAAAAAACATATCCAGCCGATTTACTATCATACAGATAAGATGGATGAGCCGGTGCCGGAAATGAAGCGAAATGAAGAGATAAAGAGAGCCATTAAACTGTTTAGCGCAAAAGCAGCGCAGGAATGAGGTGAATAATGTCAAAAGCAGATGTAATAGAAATAGAAGGAACAGTGATCGAGAAGCTGCCCAATGCCATGTTTCAGGTGAGACTGGAAAATGGACATCAAGTGCTTGCCCATATCAGCGGCAAGCTGCGCATGAATTATATTCGTATTCTGCCGGGTGATAAGGTGACGATTGAGTTGTCCCCATATGATTTGTCAAAAGGTAGGATTATCTGGAGAGATAAATAAGGAAAAAAGTACTTGCCATCTTGAAAGGTTGGTGCTATAATCATAATTGGACTTTTTTGGAAGGGAGGTTTTTTCTGTGAAGGTTAGATCGTCAGTAAAGCCTATTTGCGAAAAATGCAAAATTATTAAGAGAAAAGGAAGCATCAGAGTAATCTGTGAAAATCCGAAGCACAAACAGAGACAGGGTTAATCTGTCCAATTTGTGTTATATTTAGTATGCGGCTGCAGCGATGAATGAGGAACCACTAGGGTAAGTTGTTCATAGCTATAAAATAAAAGATATTCAGGTAAGCAGGTGAGGCGCACAACATTTCGACGTTTGAAAAAACGGGCTGCGTGTAGTCATGCTTGCCGCAGTGCGGTTTGCAGACATACCGATGCAGGCGGCACATTTGGGTATAGAAGATATATTGAAAAGAAAGATGGAGGTACACACATGGCTCGTATTTCTGGTGTAGATTTGCCAAGAGAAAAACGTGTAGAAATCGGATTAACTTATATCTATGGCATTGGAAGAGCAAGCTCGAACCGTATCCTTAAGGAGGCAAACGTAAGCCCGGACACTCGTGTCAGAGATCTGACAGACGACGAGGTAAAGAGGATTAGCTCCGTTATCGACGAGACACAGGTGGTAGAAGGTGATCTGAGAAGAGAGATCGCTATGAATATCAAGAGACTTCAGGAGATCGGATGCTATAGAGGGATTCGTCACAGAAAGGGACTTCCTGTCCGCGGTCAGAAGACAAAGACCAATGCAAGAACAAGAAAAGGCCCTAAGAAAACTGTTGCAAATAAGAAAAAGTAATTAGGAACCCATAAGGGAGGTTAGTTTAATATTATGGCGAAACAAATGTCAGGTGCAAAGAAAGTGACAAAAAGGCGTGTAAAGAAAAACGTTGAACGAGGACAGGCACATATTCAGTCATCCTTTAATAATACGATTGTGACAATCACAGATTGTGAAGGAAATGCTTTATCATGGGCAAGTGCTGGTGGTCTTGGATTTAGAGGTTCAAGGAAATCTACTCCTTATGCAGCTCAAATGGCAGCTGAAACTGCTACAAAGGCAGCTTTGGTACATGGCTTAAAGACAGTCGATGTAATGGTAAAGGGACCGGGCTCTGGAAGAGAGGCCGCTATCCGTGCGCTTCAGGCATGTGGTCTTGAAGTAACCAGCATCAAGGACGTAACCCCGGTTCCCCATAATGGTTGCCGTCCACCGAAACGCAGAAGAGTTTAATTAGGAGGTAGGTAAAGTGGCAGTTAATAGAGTTCCTGTATTGAAAAGATGCAGATCACTTGGATTGGACCCTGTATTTTTGGGTGTCGATAAGAAATCAAAGAGAGAGTTAAAAAGAGCAAACAAGAAGCTTACCGAGTATGGTCTTCAGCTTCGTGAGAAGCAGAAGGCGAAGTTTATCTACGGCGTGCTGGAGAAGCCTTTTCACAATTATTATCTGAAGGCTGAGAATATGCCTGGCATGACAGGTGAGAACCTGATGATTATGCTGGAGAGAAGACTGGATAATGTAATTTTCAGATTGGGCTTTGCCAGAACTAGAAGAGAAGCGAGACAGATTGTCGATCACAAGAATGTACTTGTAAACGGCAGATGTATCAATATTCCTTCCTATTTAATTAAGGCAGGAGATACCATAGAGATTAAGGAGAAGTGTAAGTCCTCCCAGAGATACAAGGATATTATTGAGATAGCAGGCGCAAGGCTGGTGCCAGAGTGGCTGGAAGCAGATCAGGAGAATCTGAAGGGAACCGTAAAGGAAATGCCGACAAGAGAGGTTATTGATGTTCCGGTTGATGAGATGCTTATCGTCGAGTTGTATTCTAAGTAATCCTATAACCAACCGAAAAGGAGGGGCTTTATAGTGTTCGATTTTGAAAAACCAAAAATTGAGATTGCTGAAATTTCAGAGGACAAGAAATACGGAAGATTTGTTGTAGAACCACTTGAACGAGGCTATGGCACTACTCTTGGCAATTCATTGAGAAGAATTATGCTCTCCTCCCTTCCCGGAGCGGCGGTCAGTCAAGTGAAGATTGACGGTGTGCTGCATGAGTTCAGCTCTGTTCCCGGAGTGAAGGAAGACGTAACAGAAATTATTATGAACATCAAGAGCCTTGCCATCAAGAACAACAGCGATACCAATGAAGCCAAAATTGCATATATTGAGTTTGAAGGGGAAGGTGTTGTTACGGCTGCGGATATTCAGGTTGATCAAGATATCGAGATTTTAAACCCTGACTTAGTGATCGCGACGTTAAACGGAGGGGCTGACAGTAAGCTATATATGGAATTGACCATCACAAAGGGAAGAGGTTATGTCAGCTCTGATAAAAATAAAAATGAGGAGCTGCCGATCGGCGTGATCGCAGTGGACTCTATCTATACACCGGTGGAGCGTGTCAATTTGTCCGTACAGAATACCCGTGTAGGTCAGATTACCGATTATGATAAGCTGACGCTGGATGTCTATACAAACGGAACCTTGGCGCCAGACGAGGCAGTAAGCCTTGCCGCAAAGGTGCTGAGCGTACATTTGAACCTGTTTATTGATTTGTCTGAAAATGCCAAAACTGCTGAGGTTATGGTGGAGAAGGAGGACAATGAGAAAGAAAAGGTTCTGGAGATGAATATTGACGAGCTGGAATTATCCGTGCGCTCCTATAATTGTTTGAAGAGAGCCGGCATTAATACTGTGGAGGAGCTGTGCAACAGAACCTCAGAGGATATGATGAAGGTTCGTAATCTTGGGCGCAAGTCCTTGGAAGAGGTGCTTGCAAAGCTTAAGGAGCTGGGGCTTCAATTAAATCCCAGCGATGAGTAAGTGGTAAATAAATTTATGGAAAAAAGCATCTATCCAATAAGACCGAAGAAGCATGGTTAGGTGTTCCACAAATGGAGGAATTAAAAAATGGCAGGTTATAGAAAGCTTGGAAGAACTTCCAGTCAGAGAAAGGCTATGCTTAGAAGCCTTACAACGGCTATTATCGTAAATGGAAAAATTGTTACAACTGAAGCGAGAGCTAAGGAAGTTCGCAAAGAAGTTGAGCACTTGATTGCGCTGGCAGTTAAGGAGAAGGATAACTTTGAGACAGTCACAGTAAAAGCTAAGGTTGCCCGCAAGGACAAAGATGGCAAGAGAGTAAAAGAGGTTGTAGATGGCAAGAAGGTGACAGTTTTTGACGAAGTGGACAAGACTATCAAGAAGGATATGCCGTCTCGCCTTCATGCTAGAAGACAGATTTTGCAGGTGCTTTATCCAGCATCATCTGTTGGAAAGAGAAAAAAGGACAAGAAAGAAATCGATTTGGTAGCAAAGCTGTTTGATGAGATAGCACCAAAATATGCAGATCGCAACGGCGGTTATACAAGAATCGTAAAAATTGGCCAGCGCAAGGGCGACGGCGCAATGGAAGTACTGATTGAATTAGTATAATTGTAACAGAAAATAACCCGGTGAATATTCGCCGGGTTTTCTTAGCATAACACCAGTTTATAATGCAGTAAGGGCTGGCTATTGTCCTATGCCTATTGTGGATTTTATGTAGGGCAGGGATATAGGAGAGAGATATGGGCATTATTAAAATAAAGGATCTTATCTACGAATATGCCAGACATGACGAAGAGGGAAATGTGGAGAGTATTGTCCGGGCGGTGGATGATGTGAATCTTGATATTAAAAAAGGTGAATTTATCGCTGTATTGGGGCATAATGGTTCTGGTAAATCAACGATGGCAAAGCATATGAATGCCATACTTACTCCAACGGAGGGAACGGTCTGGGTATCAGGAAAGGATACTTCAAAGGAAGAGAATATCTGGGAGATCCGGCAAAATTCTGGCATGGTATTTCAAAATCCTGATAATCAGATTATTGGGACGATCGTTGAGGAGGATGTGGGATTTGGGCCAGAGAATATAGGGGTGCCGACGGAGGATATCTGGAAGCGCGTGGATGATGCATTGCGTGCCGTTGGGATGATAACTTATCGGCATCATTCGCCAAATAAGTTGAGCGGTGGACAGAAGCAGCGTGTTGCGATTGCGGGAGTGGTGGCGATGAAGCCACAGTGTATTGTGCTGGACGAACCTACGGCGATGCTGGACCCAATGGGCAGAAAAGAAGTTCTTGCCACTGTGAAGGAATTAAATGAGAAGGAGCATGTGACAGTAATTCTGATCACACATTATATGGAAGAAGTGATCCATGCAGATAAAGTGATTGTGATGGACAGCGGCAGAGTGGTGATGCAGGGAAAACCAAGAGAAATTTTCTCTCAGGTGGAGAAGCTTAAGGAGTATCGGCTTGATGTGCCCCAAGTCACAGAGGTGGCTTATGAACTGAAGAAGGAAGGGATTCCGTTGACAGACGGAATTTTGACAATAGATGAGCTGGTGAATGAACTATGTCAATTAAAATTGAAAATCTGAATTATATATATGGAAAGGGAACGGCCTATGAGATCAAAGCCCTGAGGGATATTAACCTCACCATTGAAAATGGAGAATTTATCGGGCTTATCGGGCATACTGGTTCAGGTAAATCCACGCTGATCCAGCATTTAAATGGACTTTTAAGGGCAGATTCTGGTGCTATCTATATGGATGGAGAAAATATCTATCAGGAAGGGTATTCCATGAAAAAGCTTCGTGGTAAGGTTGGACTGGTCTTTCAGTATCCTGAACACCAGCTTTTTGAGGTGGATGTATTTTCTGATGTCTGCTTTGGACCTAAAAATCAGGGATTTACCGCCAAAGAGGCCACGGAGAAAGCGAAGCTTGCTCTAGAGTCAGTAGGGCTTTCAGAGGAATATTATAAACAATCCCCGTTTGAGCTTTCTGGTGGTCAAAAAAGAAGGGTAGCCATCGCTGGTGTACTTGCCATGGAGCCAGATGTATTGATTCTGGACGAGCCGATGGCTGGACTTGATCCAAAGGGAAGAGATGAGATTCTTGATGAGATTGCCAGACTTCACAGAGAGAGACAGCTCACGATTATTCTTGTGTCACACAGCATGGAGGATGTAGCCAAATATGCAGATCGATTGATTGTGATGAACAAGGGCAGTGTGCAGTTTTTGGGAACACCAAGAGAAGTTTTCGCTCATTACAAGGAGCTTGAGAAAATGGGATTGTCGGCGCCCCAGATCACATATTTAATGCACGCGCTAAAGAAAAAAGGATTTTCGGTTGATGTAGCTGCAGCGACTATTGCGGAGGCAAAAGAAAGCATTTTAAAATGCCTGAGGGCAGATGCACAGCCGGAGGGGGTATCAGAATGATTCGTGACATAACAATCGGGCAATATTATCCAGCGGATTCTGTGATTCATAAGCTTGACCCGCGAGTAAAGTTGGTCGGAACTATGATATTTTTGGTATCTTTATTTCTATTCCAAAGCTTTAGTGGATATATTATCGCAACGATATTTCTTGGCTGTGCAATTAAGCTTTCCAAGGTGCCATTAAAATTTATGCTAAAAGGCTTAAAGGCAGTTTTTATTCTACTTCTTTTTAGTGTGGTCTTTAATTTATTTTTGACAGATGGGGAGACATTAATTCCTATATTTGGAAAGCTTCGCATCACAAAGGAAGGGCTTAGACTGGCGGTGTTTATGGCGATCCGTCTGATCTATCTGATTGTTGGAACTTCCATTATGACATTGACGACAACGCCAAATGATCTCACCGATGGTCTGGAGAAGGGGCTTCGCCCGCTGAAGAAGCTCCGAGTGCCTGTGCATGAGATTGCAATGATGATGTCAATCGCACTGCGCTTTATTCCAATTCTTTTGGAGGAGACAGACAAGATTATGAAGGCACAGATGGCAAGAGGCGCAGATTTTGAGAGCGGAAATTTTATACAAAGAGCAAAGAACATGATTCCTATCTTAGTCCCCCTTTTTATCTCAGCGTTTCGGCGTGCCAATGATCTGGCGATGGCGATGGAGGCTCGCTGTTATCACGGTGGGGAGGGCAGAACGAAGATGAAGCCATTAGTATATAAGACAAGGGATAAGATTGCGTATGGCACTTTTGCCGTCTATCTTCTGGCGGTGATAGGGGTGAATATGGTGAGCAGGATATTATGAAAAGAGTTCAGCTAATTATCGCATACGATGGAACAAATTATTGTGGTTGGCAGATGCAGCCAAATGGAATCACGGTGGAGGAGGTTTTAAATCGCCATCTCTCCGAACTACTAAAGGAAGAGATTCACGTGATTGGAGCCAGCCGCACCGATTCCGGCGTCCATGCCCTTGGAAATGTAGCAGTTTTTGATACTGAGACCAAAATTCCGCCAGAAAAGCTTTCTTTCGCATTAAATCAAAGATTGCCGGAGGACATTAGGATTCAAGCATCCTTTGAGACAGCACCAAATTTTCATCCAAGGCGATGCAACAGCATGAAAACCTATGAGTACAAAATATTAAATCGTACTTTTTCATTGCCATGTGAGCGTCTATATTCTTATTTTATCTATCTTCCGCTGGATGTGGAGGCGATGCGTGAAGCCGCTGCATTTTTGGTGGGAGAACACGATTTTAGAAGCTTTTGTTCTTCGAGAAGTCAAGCGGAGGACACATACCGCACCATCTATTCTCTTGCTATAGAAAAGGAGGGGGAGCGGATTTCTATCCGAATTTCGGGAAATGGTTTTCTATATAATATGGTGCGCATTATCGCTGGCACCTTGATTAAGGTTGGGTTGCATGTCTATCCGCCTGCTCATATGCAGGAAATTCTCTTTGCAAAGGATCGGGATGCAGCGGGACCAAAGGCACCGGCCGTCGGCTTGACTCTGGTGGGTATTGAGTATAAAACCACACTCTCAGATTCTATCTGTGTACAGAATGAGGAAGGCAGCTATTTGGTATGGCAGAAGGAGATAGCGGAGAATGGAAATGCTTATCTGGAAATTGAGCATTATAAAAAAGAGTTGCTTTTGGGGTTGTTGGAGCGCACCGCAAGACAGGCGATGAGGGATGGAGCTAGTATATTGTATGTTAAGATACCAAAAAGTCTTGTGGATAGCAAGGCTTGGACGGAGGAGTTTGTGTTTGAGAATTGCGATCAGATGCCAGAGACAGCCTATGCTAAAATGTGGGAAAAGTGCTTGACACACACGGATGAGTATTATATAATATTAAAATGTGGCGTAATGCGAAGAGAAATACTCGATCCAAAGCCCCGGTAGAGTATTTTTTAACAGTTTGATATAGGTTGATAGAATGAGATAAGTACAAGATTCTTTTTTCAAAAAGAGGGAATCTGTGATTTGTTAAGGAGGTAACAGATGAACAGTTTTATGGCCAGCACGGAGAAAGTGGAAAGAAAATGGTATGTAGTGGATGCTACCGGATATACATTGGGACGTTTGTCTTCTGAGATTGCAAAGGTTTTAAGAGGAAAGAACAAGCCGATTTTTACCCCTCACATTGATACTGGTGATTATGTGATTGTAGTGAATGCAGAGAAGGTTAAGGTGACAGGAAAGAAACTGGATCAGAAGATTTATTATCGCCATTCTGAGTATGTAGGCGGAATGAAGGAGACAACCTTGAGAGAAATGCTTGCAAAGAAGCCGGAGAAGGTAGTGGAGCTTGCGGTTAAGGGTATGCTTCCAAAGGGACCTTTGGGCAGACAGATGTATTCAAAGTTGCACGTATACGCTGGACCAGAGCACGCACATGCAGCTCAGAAGCCAGAAGTATTAACATTTTAACCGGAACTGAGAGGAGGAAATTACATTGGCTAACGCAAAATATTATGGAACAGGAAGAAGAAAGAAGAGTATTGCAAGAGTATATTTAGTACCAGGCAAGGGAAATGTTACAATAAATAAAAGAAATATGGATGACTATTTTAGGCTGGAGACCTTAAAGGTTATCGTTCGCCAGCCTTTGGTGCTGACAGAGACAGCTGATAAATTTGATGTGCTGGTAAATGTACACGGAGGCGGATTTACAGGACAAGCAGGCGCTATCCGTCATGGCGTTGCCAGAGCACTTCTTCAGGCAGATGCAGATTATCGTCCAGCATTGAAGAAGGCAGGTTTCCTGACCAGAGACCCAAGAATGAAAGAAAGAAAGAAGTACGGCCTCAAGGCGGCCCGTCGCGCTCCGCAGTTCAGCAAGAGATAATTTCACAGAGATTTCAAAAAGAGTGCAGAACTCCCGAAAGTCTAGTATTTTCGGGGGTTTTTTATTTTTTAAGTGTTCAATAATTTTCAAAAAATGCAGAAAAATTTACCATGTAGACCCATTATAGCCCCATAGTAGCCCCAACTATGCACTTTTTCTGTGTTGTGTCTTGCGTAAGACAATGTTAAAATGCTAAAAATCAGTAAATACAAGGTTTTTCGGTCAGAGGGAAGTAATTTCGGATTAGGCGGTATAGCCCCAATTATAAGGGATATACCGTCTTTTCATGTTTCTATGCGCTCTGCCATTTCGGTGATGTAACAGGAAGGAAATTAAATTCATTGACGACTGTGTGTGGGAGTTCTTTTATCCCCACATACTTACGGATGATAGCCGAACAACTGTCAAAGTCGCTCTTATTCTGTTCGTAGGTATTGACTTCCTGCTGTTCGGACTTGACCTTTTCTTCCAGTTCCCGCTGTTCCGCTTCA
>CAMUFS010000068.1 GCA_947088195.1 uncultured Clostridia bacterium | reverse complement strand
AAGCGGGAGCGCGGTGACGGAGGACTATAGCCAATTCTCTGGGCGGACCCTTCTAAAAAATGACTCAACAAGCCATTATATAAAAAATATATTCTTAAAATAATTCGCACAATCTCCTATAATTTTAACTGCTGATAATCTCTTGGTGTGCACCCAGTTATTTTCTTAAATACCTTACTAAAATAAAAAGCACTCTCAAATCCCAATTTATCAGCTATTTCATAAATCCTCAAGTTCCCCTCCGCCATCAATTCTTTTGCGCGCGTGATCTTCATCTGGGAAATATATTCAGAAAAGCCAATATCATTATATTTCTTAAACAATAAACTTAAATAATTTGGACTGATATGAAATGCTGATGCAGTTTCATTCAGTGTTAGTCTTTCTTCTATATGCTCACAGATATATTTCTTAACACTTGTGACAATATGATTTTTGTAAGTTTTCTTGCGTTCTTCCAAAACTTTGCAAAGATGCGTTCCAAAGAAGGTTAGCCAGTCGATAATCTGCTCCACTGTGGTTTGCCGGTAGATAGAACGGTAGCCATCAGGAAATTCGGAAAAAATCTGAGATACGGTTTCCTCTCCATCAGGCAGCAGTGAGATTGCCAGATAGAGAATATTACTGGCGGCATCTATTGCTTGTAGATGACAGGTTGGATAGGAAATAAAAAGCTCTGTGATCTCACAAAAAATTCGTGATAATGTTTCGGTATCAAACTCATCAAACGCTTCTCGAATATCCTCTTTAAAGAGAGACATATTAAAGGCATTTTTTCTGGGGGCATCTTTAGTAATATCCTCATAAAATAGAAGCTTTTGGTAGCCATCAAGCATTGGAAATATCTGTCTTGCCTCTTGATAGGATTCGGAGATTAAGGCAGGTGTCTGACACGGATTTCCAGCACTTAAGTGAATTTCTGCGCTAAAATAATTATGTACCATGGAGAATGTATGAAGAAAGGCACTTTCTAGCTGTTCTCGATAGTTGGGTGTCGGCTCTGGCATAAGGATAATACAAAAATATTTTAAATCCAGTGAAACCACATAGCAGGGCAGAGTTTTGCCAAGAATTTCCCGTATCATCTGTAAGGTGCTGGTATATAAGTGAAACAAATGATTTTGATCCATTGCGGTGGAGGGAGGATAGATGGCAGCGTGGCAAGCGATATAACAGGAGGCAGAAAAGTCAAGACCAAGGTCTTTTGCCTGTCGGTTAAGCTGAGCTTCATTATCAAATAGGTTATGGAGAAGGCGGATAAAAAATTTATCCTGAAGTACCTGTTGTATATTGCTCCCAGATAGATTTTGTCTGTGCTCAGGAAGCTCGCCCAATGTTCTTATGGCTTTTTTGATAGCAGCTTCCAAGGTTTCTCTGTTTAGTTCTAGTTTAACCAGATAATCGAGCACTTGATAGCTTAATGCTTCCTTGACCAGATGAAATTCCTCATAGCTTGTGAGAATCAGAAAGAGGGGGAGTTTTCCAAAGCGCTCCCGGCATATTTTGGCAAGCTCAAGCCCGTCCATCACAGGCATACGAATATCGGTGATCACAATATCGGGAGAATGATGTTCAATAAGTTCTAGCGCCTGTGCACCATTTACGGCGGTGGCACAGATTTCAATATCATAATCCTGCCAATTTAACATGGATTTAAGTCCAATTTGGACCAAAGGTTCATCATCTGCGATCAATAACTTAATCATGATTGTTTTTCTCCTTTCGAAGGGGAAGTACCACTGTCATGGTGGTGTATTCTCCTTCTTTGCTGTCTATCCGAAGACCATAATTGGTGCCAAAGGTATATTTTAAGCGAAGATCAACATTGTGGATGCCAACCTTGCGGAAAAAATCGGATTTGGCATCATTGGCGGCACCAGATAATACCTGAGCGATAAGCTCCTTTGACATGCCGACACCATTATCAGTAATATCAATGTACAGATCGTTTTCTTCTTGATGTAGGGAGACGGTGATCAGCCCATTTTCACCTTTTGCCTCAATACCATGAAAGATAGCATTTTCTACTATGGGCTGCAGTGTAAGCTTGGGAATCACATAGTCAGGAAGTGTATTATCAGGTATGGAATAGCTGACTTCCACAATGCCTCCATAGCGGTAATTTTGTATTAACACATAATCCTGTAATAAAGAGAGTTCTTCTTTGATGGGAATCAGTTGTTTGGTTCCTTTGGAGATGCTTTTGAGGAGCCTTGCAAGGGAAGTGGTCATCTCTGCGATACCATTGGCATTTTGGATGGTTGCCATCCATTTAATGGAGTTTAGGGTGTTATATAAAAAATGGGGATTGATCTGGCTTTGCAAGATCTGGTATTCCAGCTCTTTTTTTTGTTTTTCATCTTCAATTCGCTTGTCCATCAAGGTGATAACATCGCGCGAAAGTCGATTGATGCCTTTTCCAATGGTTCCAAATTCGTGCTCCCACTCAATTTCTGGATCGCAGGAAAAATCTCCGGCAGAGATTTCGGAAAGCTTTTGGTTGATGGAGCGAATTGGCATATTGATAATGCGATTTAAGAAGAAGACCAAAGCGATGCCAAGACCAAGAATAATCAGGCACGCCATAAGCAGCAGGGCGTAGTACACACGCTTTTGACTGGAAAATTCCTGCTCGGATAAGCTTTGTGAGAGATACCAGCCATCGATTCCACGGATGCTTACAATGGTGTGGCGTTTTCCAGTGCTATCTTCAATCAGGCAGGAATTTTCTTCTGATGAGATAAGATAGTAGGAGGGTGTTATCTCTGTTAGGGAAGCCCCTTCTACCAAATAGGTGGATTTGCCAAGCGTCAGATATAGGGAGCTGTCAGAGGGCAGAGGATAGTCTTTTAAAATATCGGTGATCAGTGTGGTGGATACAGCCAGATAGGTCCATCCAATCACATCAGAACGATAGATGTGATGCATGGGACGAACGAAAGGGATAATCTGTTTTCCGGGAACTTTTGCGTGGGGATCGTCGATAATTCCCACCCATTCAAAGGAGGGGGAGGAGAGAAGTGTCTCAAAGCAGGAGAGGGAGGAGGCGATCTTAGCGTCAGAAGCGGAGGTGTCTGTTACATTTCGCACTTCTTGAATAAAGTGTCCATTTTTATCAGAGATAATAATGCGACTGATATAGTCATTGGCTTTATTGTTCTTATATTCTTCGCTCATACGGCTAAAAGCGTCAAGCTTACCTGTATTGTTCCGCTGTGCGCCTGAAAAATAGGATACAATGCGAGGTGTGTCATCTGCCCATGTAGATAGATCCATTAAGTTCTCCAGATTTGTATTAATGGGGGTAAAGGCTTGTCTTAGACTGTAGTGGGTGGATTGTATCAGGCTTTTTTTTAGTAGGGATTGAAAGGTAAAATAGCAGACGGAGGCCATCAAAAATGTGATAAACAGAGTGATGCATACGGTGACGGCTGTTATCTGAGATTTGATGGAATGTTTCAAGGTACTTTCCTCCTATCTGGGCTTTTTTACATTTTATAATTACTTTATAATAAAGTCAATCGAAAGAAGTGAGGAGCTGTTGAATTATTTTTATCTAAAATGTAATATTTTACAGGAAATCATAAGATTTTACATGTTTTTAGAAATTAAAGACAATATTTGAACAAAATGTGAATAAATAATGAAGGATTTTTAAAAAAATTCCATTCTCTTTCTATCCAAAACAAGCTATACTATAAAAGAAGCAATAAGAAACACATAATTAAAGCGATAAGGGAGGAATTTATTTATGAGAAAACGTTTCTTAAGTCTTATGATGGCATGTACAATGGCAGTTTCTTTGACAGCTTGTGGTGGAAGTCCTTCACAAGAGACAACCACAACAGCTCCTAAGCAGGAGAGTACTACGGCGGCTCCTACAACGACAGCAGCAGACAATAAAGATAATAAGGATAATGCCAGCGATGCTGTCACTCTTAAGTGGGCTATCTGGGATCAGGATACAACCCCATATTGGGTGGCATTGAAGGATGGTTATGAGGCAACGCATGATAATGTAAAAATAGAGCTGGTGGATCTGGGTTCTACGGATTATATGACAGTTTTGGCAACACAGCTCTCCGGCAGCACATCTGCTTTTGATGTAGTTTCTGTAAAGGATGTGCCGGGATATGCAACTTTGGTTCAGAAAAATACGATAGAGCCTTTGGATAGTTATATTAAGGCAGATAATATTGATTTGTCTCTGTATGGCGGCGCTACCGATCAGATCACAGTGGATGGCAGCCTGTATCAGCTTCCTTTTAGAAATGACTTCTGGGTTCTTTTCTATAATAAGGATCTGTTTGACGCAAAGAATCTGGCTTATCCTACAAATGATATGACTTTTGCTCAGTATGATGAATTGGCAAGACAGGTATCAAGTGAGGATTTTGGTTCTCAGATTTATGGTGCTCATTATCATACATGGAGATCAGCGGTGCAGCTCTTCGGTGTTTTGGATGGCCAGAATACCATTCTTTCCGGCAATTATGATTTCTTTAAGCCATATTATGAGCTGGTGCTGAATCAGGAAGCAGATGGTATCTGCAGAAAGTACACAGATTTAAAGACAGAGTCTCTTCATTACTCAGCAGCATTTGCAGGTGGTGATGTAGCTATGATGAATATGGGTTCTTGGTATATTTCCACTTTGATCTCTAAGCTGCAAAGCGGTGAGTATCTGAAGGAGGATTGCGGAAATTGGGGTATGGCAAAGTATCCACATGCAGAGGGTGTGGAGGCAGGTTCTACTCTGGGAACTATCACCGGTATTGCAATTACAACTGGCGCGTCCAATAAGGATGCAGCTTGGGATTTTGTTTCTTTTGTGAGTGGCACAGAGGGTGCACAGATTATGGCACAGACAGGAAACTTCCCAGCGATTATGACAGATGAAGCTATGAATCTGATAGCAGGTCTTGAGGGCTTCCCAACAGATGAACAGAGCAAGGAAGCGTTAAAGGTTTCTAACCTTTATCTTGAGGTTCCATATCATGAGTCTGTATCAGAGGTCAACAGTATTCTTGATACCTATCATGCTTCTATTATGTCAGGCGAGATGTCAATAGACGACGGAATTGCTGCTATGAACGAGGAGATTGGAAAGATTCTTAAGTAAGAGCAGGAAAGAGATATAATATAGTAGAAATACATTCGGGCTGGCTGATAACCAGCCCGATCTTATAAGGAGAAAAGGAGGGGGATTTTCTATGGATCAGGCGAAAGGAAGGAAGAAATTAAGCAAGGAGACAAAGCGGACATTAGTCGCATATTCCTTTATTGCGCCAAACTTTATTGGATTTGCCGTGTTTACACTGATTCCGGTGGTATTTGCATTTATTCTTGCTTTTACACAGTGGGATGGCAGCAATCCGATTAAGTGGATAGGCTTGGGAAATTTTATCGAGCTGTTTCATGACACATTTTTTAAGGCTGCATTAAAGAATACTATTATTTACTGTATTGGTACGGTTCCGCTGACCATGATTGCATCTTTGGGGCTTGCGATTGTGCTAAATCAGAAGGTAATATGCAGAGGTGTGTTCCGAACCATTTCCTTTTTCCCTTATGTCGCTTCATTGGTAGCGGTGACGGCTGTGTGGAAGATGCTTTTCTCAAAGACAGGTCCTGTCAATGCAATTTTGTATTATGTGTTCCATGTGCCGAACAATGAGCTGCCACAGTGGTTTGTGGGTGGTCTTGTTATGGTAAGTTATATTCTATTTAGTGTCTGGAAGTATATGGGATACTATATGGTTATCTATCTGGCAGGCTTACAGGGAATCTCTGGTGAGATGTATGAGGCGGCCAGCCTTGACGGGGCAAATACATGGCAGAAATTCCGCTCCATCACATGGCCACAGCTTCGCCCAACTACATTTTTTGTTGTGGTTATGTTGACGATCAACTGCTTTAAAGTATTTGATATTGCGACATTGCTTGCAGGTGGTGACAACAATACATTGACGCCTTCCTCCACCGTTTTGGTACACTACATTTACCAGCAGGCATTTGTCAACTGGGAGTTTGGATATTCCAGTGCGGTTGCAATGGTACTGTTTTTGTTGGTTTTGATTGTGACGCTGATTCAGTTCCGTGGAGAAGCGAAGTTCTCAAATTCGTAGAAGGGAGGCAGAGAGATGAAATCAGCAAGAAAAAGAGCATTGATGGGAAAAGTAGGTGTCTATCTGGTTCTAATTATTATTTCATTGTTTATGATTATCCCATTTTTGTGGATGTTGTCTGCCTCTATTAAGACGGACAGGGAAGTATTTCAGATTCCTTTTGTGTGGATTCCCGCAAAGCCACAGTGGAGTAACTATATTCGCATCTGGACCAAGATGCCCTTCTTAAAATACATAGGAAATACAGCATTTTTGACGATTGTCGTCACATTGCTTCAGCTTTTTACCAGCAGCTTTGCGGCATATTCTTTTGCTAAGCTGGAGTTCAAGCATAAAAATATACTATTTCTCGCGTATATTGCCACGATCGCTATGCCTTGGCAGGTGTATATGGTGCCACAGTTTATTATGATGAGTAATGTTTTTCATCTTAATGGAAAGTTGACCGCTATGGTCTGTCTTCAGGCATTTTCTGCTTTTGGTGTGTTTATGATGCGGCAGTTTTATATGGGGATACCAGACGAGCTGTGTGAGGCGGCGAGAATTGACGGAATGAGTGAGTATAAGATCTATGCGAATATTATGCTGCCTCTGTCAAAGCCAGCACTGTCGACACTTACTATTTTTACTTTTGTGGCGACATGGAACGATTATTTGGGACCCCTTATCTATTTAACACCAAACAAGGCAAGCTGGACGATTCAGCTTGGAATTAAGAATACATTTATCGGGCAGTATTCTTCCGAATATGGCCTTTTGATGGCTGCGTCTGTGGTATCTTTGATACCAGTATTAATTGTATTTTTAATGTTACAGAAATATTTTGTTGAGGGCGTTGCAAATACAGGTATTAAAGGGTAGCGACTGTTTGGCATAAGGCGGTGTGAAAAGCAGCGCAGAAATGAGGTGAGAGATGTTGATATTTCCTGATAAAGAAGAGATCACAAAAGAGGAGATCGAGGCGGCTTTGGATTTTTCGAGCGCGCAGATTATAGAGAATCTTGATACATTTACCTATGCATTTCAGAAGGCATACAGCGAGAATGGCTTTTATCAGCCAATTCCTAACAATTATTGGACCACAGGCTTTTGGACGGGAGAGATCTGGCTTGCCTATGAGCATACGGGGGATGAGAGGCTAAAGAAAGCAGGAGAGATTCAGATTGATAGCTTTCTTGAGCGCATTGATAAGAAAATAGAGGTGGATCATCATGATATGGGATTTCTCTATTCCCCTAGCTGTGTGGCTGGGTATAAATTAATTGGCAGTGAGAAGGGAAAAGAGGCTGCGATTAAGGCTGCGAATCAGCTTATCAGTCGGTTTCATCCAGTGGGAGAATTTATTCAGGCGTGGGGCGCAATGGATGCGCCGGAAAATTATCGCTTGATTATTGATTGTCTGTTAAATCTGCCTTTGCTTTACTGGGCTTCTGAGGAGACAGGCGATAGTAAATATAAGACAATCGCAGATAAGCATATTCACACAGCACTTGCCAATGTAATTCGAGAAGATTATTCCACATGGCACACATTTTTCTTTAACAGTGAGACAGGAGCCCCAGATCATGGAGCTACTTGTCAGGGCTACCGAGATGGATCGGCTTGGGCGAGAGGGCAGGCTTGGGGTGTTTATGGCACAGCACTTGCTTATAAATATACACATCGGGAGGAGTATCTTCCTATATTTAAGAATGTCTGTGAGTATTTTCTGATACATTTGCCTAAGGATTTGGTTCCTTACTGGGATCTGGAATTTACAGATGGCGCTGATCAGCCAAGGGATTCTTCCAGTGCTTCTATCGCTGCGTGTGGGATGTTAGAGATGGCAAAATATCTGACGGACGAGGACAGTGCCCATTATAGAAGGCTTGCTGGGCAGATTATGAAATCCGTCTATGATAATTATGCAGTAAAGGACAAAAAGGAATCCAATGGTCTTGTGCTTCACAGTACCTATTCTAACCATTCTCCGTATAATACCTGCAATCATTATGGAGTGGATGAATGTAATTCATGGGGAGATTATTTCTATATGGAAGCGTTAACAAGACTTAAGAAGGATTGGAGGCTGTATTGGTAAAATGACAAAAAAGGAATTTTTTGACAGGGGGACAGAGTGTTATTTTTTAGATGATGGAAGTGCTGCGGGAGCTTATTGCAGAGAAAATTGGAAAGAAGATGTAGCGCATATTTTGCGCGTGGCAGATGAGGTGTGCCGACATGAATTTCTTTTTGATTTAAAATGGGATATGGAGCGCACTTATGAGCCAGTGATTTTTGACAAAGAAATTGTATGGGATTATAAGCCGGGAGATGACCCAGAATTTATCTTTCAGTTTAATCGTCACCGTTTCTTTATCTGTCTAGGGCAGGCATATGCGATGACAGGGGATGAGAACTATGCAAAGGCTTTTGTCAGTCAGATGACAGACTGGACAGAAAAGCAACCGTTGACGCCTGAGAGCCGCAGTACAACATGGCGCACCATAGAGGCAGGGCTGCGTGGAGAATACTGGTGTAAGGCAATTACCTATTTTAAAAACAGTGAAAGCTTGACAGATGAGGCAGTGGATAAATTTTATCGCTGTATGGTTGAACATGCAGAGTATATTATAAGAGAACACAGTATTCTAAGGCGCATGAGCAACTGGAGTGTGCTGGAGGATCATGGTCTTTTGATGATTGGCCTTACCTTACCTCAGAGCGAACGGACAGAGAGGTATATTAAGACGGCATTGGAGCATCTTACCATAGAGGCAAGATTGCAGATTATGCCCGATGGTGCACAGTGGGAGCAGTCTCCCATGTATCACAATGAAGTGTTTCATTGTTATCTTGATACATTGCTATTGTGCAGCCGCAATCAAATATCTGTTCCTGAGGAAATTACAGAGAGAGTGAAAAAAATGGCGTATGCCAATCTAGCATGGATAAAGCCAGATCACCATCAGTTTATGAATGGTGACAGTGACGATACAGATATTCGAGATCTGCTCACAGTGGCTGCTTATATTTTCCGTGATCCTGTGTTGAAATATGTGGCATGGCAGACCATAGATTTTGAGAGCATCTGGGATCTGGGGGTAAGAGCGATAGCAGAGTATCAAGAGATCGGCACGCAGAAGCCAGAAGAAACATCGAAGGCAATGGTGTACAGCGGAAATTATTATCTGCGCTCTGACTGGGGTGAGGAGGCAAATCTGCTTCATTTTCACTGTGGTACAGTGGGGGCAGGACATGGACATTCCGATAAGCTGCATATCGATCTGGTGATTCAGGGTGAAGATGTGCTGATGGACGCGGGCCGCTATAATTATGTGCCGGGGCCAAAGCGTTTTGCATTTAAAGATCCCACCGCACATAATACAATTTTGGTAGATGGAAGGTTCTTTTCCATTTGCAAGGATTCTTGGGAGTGCTCAAAGCTGACTGCGCCAGTGAATCAGAAGCATTGTTTTATGGAGAAATATGAGTTTGTTCAGGGAGGACATCTCGGTTATATGGATTTAGACAATGGCGTGTTTATAAATAGAAAAGTGATCCACATCCTTCCTGATATTTATATTATAGCAGATGAATTGTACTCTGGCGGTGAGCATACCTATGAAGAATATTTTCATTTTAATAACAGAGGTCATGTGGCATTGACAGAGAGTATGGCTGTCTATGAAGGCGAAAAGACGCGCACCGAATTTTACTTTGTCACGCCGGAGATAGAGACAAGGCTGATAGATACTAAACTTTCCAGAAACTACAACCAGACAGAGGATAATAAAACAGTCGTTGTCACAAAAACAAACCAAGGCTTTACCTCTTTCTTAACCGTTATCTATGGAAAAAAAGCAGGAGATATGTCGCCTCTTTCTGTGACTAAGATTCCTGTAAGATCAGAGTTTAGGAATGTGATTCACCCAGATAGCTGGGCGGAGGCATTGAAAATTGAGACAAAAGACAAGACATATGTTGTGATAATCTGTCATCAGGAGGTAAATACGCCCACTGATCAGACAGAGGCAGACGGATGTATGGGATATGGAAATGTGTTGGTATTTGACAAAGACGAAGAGACACAGGTTGGAAATGTGCTGCTCTGGTAGAAACTTTTTATAATACTTGCAAATTTATGATTCCTGTGATATTCTATGATTTGCAATATAGTCAGAATACATAGAATACCAATTAGGATGAAGAGCAATGATTATTTTTAAGGAAAATGTACTTGACACAGATACTTATCTAGCATTGAGAAGGTCTGTAAAGTGGAAGAAGCTTTCTTATGCGCAGGCGAGCAAGGCGCTTTGCAATAGCCTATACACAGTATGTGCATATGAGTTTGGCCGTCCGGTCGGCATGGGAAGGCTTGTGGGGGATGGAGCAGTTATTTGTTATATTCAGGATCTGATTGTGGTGCCAGATGCGCAGGCAGCGGGAATTGGTGGTCAAATGGTGGAGATGCTGATTGAATATGCGGAAAGCTTAAGGATGGAAGGAACAGAGCTTATGTTGGATTTAATGTGTGCCAAGGGACGTGAGCTGTTCTACCAGAGTCATGGCTTTTTGGCAAGACCAACAGAGAATCTGGGACCGGGAATGATACAATATTTACATGATTAAAGATTTATGATAAGTGGGGAAGATTTCTCCACTTATTTTATGCACTCCAAAGGAATATTGACAGCAAAGCTGACGGGTGATTAGACCCATGCAAAGGAAATATATCATTAACGTGGCATATGGATCGTGCGGCGTAGAAGAGAAAAATATACTTTATGCAAAATATAGTTATCGTTTATTTGTAATAGTACAATCATGTTCGAGATAGGTCCACCCAGAGAATTGTCTATGGTCCTCTGTCACCGCGCTCCCGCTTAGTTCAAAACGTAGCGGACGCTAAGCTCGTGAGAAACCTCGCTG
>CAMUFS010000067.1 GCA_947088195.1 uncultured Clostridia bacterium | reverse complement strand
ATACTTTTCTAAATATAAATATTACAATATATGTTTCAAACTAACAATTTTGTATTACCGAAAAAGTAGCAGAACCAAATTCGTTGTTTATGAAACATATGCTGTAATCGTTACATTTAAAAATAGTATCTATCCCTCTCTCAATTATTTTTTTTGCTTTTCTGAATAAAAGAACACAGCACAGCCAAGAAAGTAACCCAGAGAATTGTCTATGGTCCTATGGAACCTATTGAAAAACGTCGGTGCTTAACGAGGTTTCTCACGAGTTTAGCATCCGCTACGTTTTGAACTAAGCGGGAGCGGGGTGACAGAGGACCATAGACAATTCTCTGGGTGGACCTCTCTCGAACATGATTCTTCTATATACAAATAAGCGATAACTATATTTTGTATAAAGTATATAATCTTAAAAATCTTCTTGACAAATCTTTCCATTGCCCATATACTTTGATTATCAAAATATTTAATAATCAAAATAACTATTATAAAGGAGTACCACAATGTTTGAAAAAATGAAATCTATTATAGCAGATCAGCTCAATGTTACCGCAGATACCATCACTCTTCAATCTAAGTTTAAAGAAGATTTAGGTGCAGATTCTCTGGATCTTTTTGAGCTTGCCATGGCACTTGAGGATGCCTATGCAATAGAGATTCCCTCTGAAGATCTCGCTTCTCTCTCCACCGTGGAGGATGTAATGCAATATTTACAAAACAGAGGAATAGAGGAATAAGTAGTATGAAAACGCGCATAACAGAGCTTTTGAAAATTGAGCATCCAATTATACAGGGCGGCATGGCGTGGGTTGCGGAGCATCATCTGGCGGCCGCTGTGTCAAATGCAGGTGGATTGGGACTGATTGGTGGTGCCAATGCGCCGGGTGAAGTGGTCAGAGAGGAAATACGCCGGGCACGGGAGCTTACGGATAAACCATTTGGCGTTAATGTAATGCTGTTAAGCCCATATGCAGAGGAAGTGGCAGATGTGGTGGTGGAAGAAGGGATTCAGGTGATCACCACAGGCGCAGGAAGCCCTGAAAAATATATGGAGAGATGGAAGAAAGCTGGAATTATGGTGATACCAGTGGTCGCTTCCGTCGCTTTGGCAAAGCGCATGGAGCGGTGTGGGGCGTCTGCAGTGGTGGCGGAGGGCTGTGAGTCCGGCGGTCATATCGGTGAGCTTACCACTATGGCTCTTGTGCCGCAGGTGGCAGATGCAGTAGATATTCCTGTGATTGCGGCGGGGGGTATTGCGGATGGCAGAGGACTTGCGGCAGCAATGATGCTGGGGGCTTCTGCCGTGCAGATAGGAACCCGTTTTGTAGTGGCAGAGGAATCGATCGCAAGTGATGCATACAAGGATAGAATAGTTAAGGCAAGAGATATTGATTCACAAGTGACAGGTAGAAGTCATGGGCATCCCATCCGTCAGCTTCGCAATCAGATGTCAAGGGAATATTTGAAGAAGGAGCAGGAGGGTGCAAGCTTTGAGGAATTGGAATATATGACACTTGGAGCGCTTCGACGGGCAGTTGTGGAGGGTGATGTGGTAAATGGCACTTTGATGGCAGGACAGATAGCGGGCTTGATAGATAAAAAGGGAAGCTGTCAGGACATCGTGGAGGATATTATGGCTGAGGCAGAGAGACTACTTGCAGGCAGCCAGTTTTGCAGGTAAGGAGGCAATAATGAGTAAAACAGCATTTATATTTCCCGGACAGGGGGCACAGAAGCCGGGAATGGGAAAAGAGTTTTATGACCAGTATCCTGAAGTGAGGGAGATGTTTGCGATAGCATCTGAGAACGCAGGCTTTGATGTGGCACAGATGTGTTTTGGGGAGGATGATAGATTAAATCTTACCGAGTACACACAGACAGCGATTTTTACGGTGTCTACGGCAATTTTAAGGATTGCAGAGAAGGAAGGTCTGAGGGCGGAGGTATGCGCTGGTTTAAGTCTTGGAGAATACGCAGCTATGTTTGCAGCACAAGCAATTTCTTTTGAGGATGGTGTCCGTGTGGTTCGGCAGCGTGGCAGGCTGATGCAGGAGGCCGTTTTGCCGGGAGTTGGCGCGATGTCTGCAGTGTTGGGCCTTGACAGAAAAATAGTGGAGGCTGTGGTGGAAGAGATAGAGAATGTGGAGATTGCCAATTATAATGCACCGGGGCAGCTTGTAATCTCAGGTAAAAAGGAAGCGGTGGAGGAGGCGTCAGGAAGATTGAAGGAATTAGGCGCAAGATCTTGTATTCCTCTTAAGGTCAGCGGCCCATTTCATTCTAGCATGTTAATTCCAGCAGGAAAACAATTTGAGCAGGTGCTTGCAAATATAATGGTGAATCAGCCAAGGATTCCCTATGTCGCAAATGTGACGGCTGAGTATGTGACAAAGGCGGTGGAAATAAAAGAGCTTTTGGTTCGGCAGATATATTCCAGCGTCAGATGGCAGCAAAGTGTGGAAAATATGATAAGGCAGGGTGTGGATACCTTTGTGGAGATTGGGCCGGGAAGAACATTGACGGGGTTGATAAAGAAGATAGATCCGAAGGTGAAGAGCTATCATATAGAAACGTTAGCAGAGCTTAGAGAGATTGTAATGAAAAGAAAGAGGGCAGCGTAATGACAGGAAGGACTGCATTAGTAACCGGAGCCGGAAGAGGAATTGGAAGAGAGATCGCGCTTACATTGGCGAGAGAAGGCGTTGATATTGCTGTAAATTATAACAGCTCAGAAGAGGCGGCAAAAGAGACGGCGAAGCAGATTGAGGCAATGGGAAGGAAGGCTGTGCTGCTTCCCTGTGATGTGGCTGATTTTAAGAAAAGTGAAGAGATGGTTAGCCAGGCAGTGGAAAGTCTTGGAAGGCTGGATATTTTGATAAATAATGCTGGAATTACAAAGGATAATCTGCTGCTGCGCATGACGGAGGAGGAATTTGACACGGTGTTAGATACCAATCTAAAAGGATGCTTTCATCTAATCCGCCATGTGGCTAAGGTTATGGTGAAACAGCGGTATGGACGAATTATAAATCTTTCTTCTATATCGGGTGTTTTGGGAAATGTAGGACAGGCAAACTATAGTGCTTCTAAGGCAGGAATTATCGGTCTTACTAAGTCGGCGGCGAGGGAGCTGGCATCGCGGAATATTACTGTAAATGCCATTGCGCCGGGCTTTATTGACACAGAGATGACAAAAGGATTGTCTGACAGTGTAAAGGAGAGTATTTTGGCACAGATACCAATGCGCAGATTTGGCAGCACAAAGGATATTGCGGAGACAGCAAGATTTTTGGCATCGGATTATGCAGCGTATATAACAGGGCAGGTTATTCAGATCAATGGCGGAATGGCAATGTAGGAGGAAGAGACATGAATTTGGGCAGGCGTGTAGTTGTGACAGGCATGGGTGCCATTACTCCGATAGGGAATGATGTAGAGGAATTTTGGAACGGGATTCGGCAGCAGCGTGTTGGAATAGGCATATTGGATCGTTTTGATACATCTGCTTATAAAGTTAAGCTTGCTGCACAAGTAAAGAATTTTCATCCTGAGAATTATATGGATGTAAAAGCGGCAAAGCGCATGGAGCTTTTTAGCCAATATGCGGTGGCGGCGGCAAAAGAGGCTCTTTTGGATTCTGGAATCGAGATGGAGAAGGAGGACGCATACCGTGTGGGGGTGTCGGTGGGCTCTGGAATTGGAAGTCTTACTGTGCTGGAAAGAGAGCATCAGAGACTTAAGGAGAGAGGGCCATCGCGAGTCAATCCTCTTTTGGTGCCTATGATGATCTCTAATATGGCAGCGGGAAATGTTTCCATTCAGTTTGGGATAAAAGGAAAGAGCATTAATGTTGTGACAGCATGTGCAACAGGAAGCCATTCTATTGGGGAGGCATATCGTTCCATTCAATATGGGGATGCAGATGTGATGGTAGCGGGCGGCTGTGAAGCATCGATCACACCGGTAGGAGTGGCAGGTTTTTCCGCTCTGACAGCGCTTTCTACCTCAGAGGATCCTAGGCGTGCCTCTATTCCTTTTGACAAAGAGCGGAATGGCTTTGTGATGGGAGAGGGTGCGGGCGTTGTGATTTTGGAGGAGCTGTCTCATGCGCAGAAGAGAAATGCCAGGATCTATGCGGAATTGGTTGGCTATGGCGCGACATCGGATGCTTATCATATCACCTCACCTCTGGAAACTGGGGAAGGTGCGGCGCGGGCCATGGAGGATGCGGTGAGAGAAGCAGGAATTGAGAAAGAGGAGATTTTTTATATTAATGCACATGGCACAAGCACACATTATAATGATCTGTTTGAGACACGGGCGATTCGTAAAGCATTTGGCTCACATGCAGAAAAGCTTTGGGTAAATTCTACAAAATCGATGACAGGACATCTGATGGGGGCAGCGGGTGCAGTAGAGTTTATCACCTGTGTGAAAAGTATTGTGGAGGGGTATATTCATCCAACTGTGGGGTATCAGATAGAGGATATGGAATGTGACTTAAATTATGTAAAAGGAACAGGAGTTGAGACAGAGCTTGTGTATGCTCTTAGCAATTCGCTTGGTTTTGGCGGTCACAATGCAAGCCTTCTGGTGAAAAAATTTTGATGGGAGAAAAGATATGGATTTAAATCAGATTATGACAATTATTCAGGCAGTGTCCGATTCAAATTTAACAGGATTTTTTCTGGAGGAAGGGAATATCAAGCTTAGATTAGAAAAGACGCCGGAGCATACAAAAATTGAGCCAGAAGAAATTTCCTCATATTGTAACAAAGAGAATGAGCCAGAGAAAGAGCATCAGGGAGAAATCGTAAAGTCCCCATTAGTTGGGACCTTTTATGCGGCGTCTTCCCCAGAGATGGAGCCATATGTCAAGGCGGGGGATTCTGTGAAAAAAGGACAGGTATTAGGGATCGTTGAGGCGATGAAGCTGATGAATGAGATTGAGGCGGAAAGAGATGGCGTGGTAGAGGCCATTTTGGTGGAAAATGGCCAGCTTGTGGAGTATGGTCAGCCTTTATTTTCTATAATATAAAAAGGAGGATGACAATGTTAGGAATTGAGGAGATAGAGAAGATTATTCCGCACAGGCATCCATTTCTTTTAATTGACAGACTGGAGGAGCTTTTGCCGGGAGTGCGTGCGGTGGGCTGCAAGGCAGTTAGTTATGATGAGTATTTTTTTCGAGGACATTTTCCAAAGGAGCCTGTTATGCCGGGAGTGCTGGTGATAGAAGCGCTGGCGCAGACAGGAGCAGCAGCTATTCTTTCCATGGAGGAAAATAAAGGGAAAACGGCGTATTTTGGGGGAATTCGTTCGGCAAAATTTAGGAGAAGGGTTGTGCCGGGGGATTTGCTGCGGCTGGAAGTGGAATTGATTAAGCAAAAAGGTCCTGTTGGCATAGGAAAAGCTGTGGCGAGTGTGGATGGAGAGATCGCGGCGGAGGCAGAGCTTGTCTTTGCTGTTGAATAGTAGAGGTAGCAGAATGTTTCAGAAGGTTTTGGTTGCTAACCGGGGAGAGATCGCGGTGCGCATTATTCGTGCATTGCGGGAGATGGGAATTAAGACGGTAGCAGTTTACTCGGAGGCTGACAGAGAGGGGCTTTGGGCGCAGCTAGCGGATGAGAGCATTTGCATTGGTCCTGCGGCAAGTGCGGACAGTTATCTGAATATGGAGCAGATTATTAGCGCGACGATTGCTTCTGGCGCGGAAGCGATTCATCCGGGTTATGGCTTTTTGTCAGAGAATGCGAAATTTGCAAAAATGTGTGAGCAGTGCCATATTACATTTATTGGTCCTAGTTCGGAGGCAATTCGTCTGTGTGGAAATAAGGCAGAGGCGAGAAAGACAATGGAGATATCAGGCGTGCCAATTATTCCGGGAACGAAAAAGCCGCTTCAGGATGTGAAGGCTGCAAAGGTGCTTGCAGATAAACTGGGGTATCCACTTATGATCAAAGCAGCATTTGGAGGCGGTGGTAAGGGGATGCGCATTGTTGAAAATGCGGAGGAATTTGAGCAGAATTTTTTGACAGCACAGCGTGAGGCGGAGAAGAGCTTTAAGGATGCTTCCATGTATTTGGAGCGCTATATAAGGCGTGCAAGACATATTGAAGTGCAGCTTCTTGCAGATAAATGGGGAAATGTCGTGCAGCTTGGCGAGCGTGACTGCTCGGTGCAGCGCCATCATCAGAAGCTTTTGGAGGAAGCCCCATGCCCAGCACTTTCCAAGGAGCTTCGCAGGGAATTAGGAGAGGCTGCGGTGCGTGCAGCGAAGGCAGTGGGGTATGAAAATGCAGGAACAATGGAGTTTTTGTACTGTGAGGATGGAAGCTTTTATTTTATGGAGATGAATACTAGAATCCAGGTGGAGCATCCTGTGACAGAGATGGTGACAGGAGTGGATTTAATTAAAGCGCAGGTGCGCGTTGCTGCCGGGGAAAAGCTTTCTGTCGGGCAAGAAGATATTTTGGTTAAGGGACATGCGATAGAATGTAGGATCAATGCGACATGTCCGGGAACCGTAACACAGATTCATCTGCCAAGTGGACATCAGATTCGCGTGGACACCGCTTTGTATCAGGGGTGTGTGATCTCTCCCTATTATGATTCTATGATTGCAAAGGTGATTGTGCATGGATGTGACAGGGAGGAAGCAATACAGAAAATGTGCAGTGCACTGGGAGAACTAATTATAGAAGGAATCAATACCAACTTGGAGGAGCAGTATCAGATCTTGATGGATGAAAGATTTCTTTCAGGGCAGGTAGATACTTATTTTATTATGGAAAGAGAAGGAACAGCCCAATGCTGAAATTTAGGAAAACCATTGCCATTCCTATTGGAATAAAAAAGCAAAAGGCAAAGGAATATCATATCTTACCAGAGGTGCCGGAGGGAATGTGGAGCAAATGTCCACGCTGTGGGCAGATTCTCTACAAGGAGGACAGAAAGCAGTCATATAATATCTGCCAGAAATGTGGTTATTATGGGCGGATGGGCGCTTATGATCGAATTGCCATGATAGCGGATGGAGGCAGCTTTGAGGAGTGGGAGAAAGAGCTTTCTGATAAAAATCCACTTGGATTTAGAGGCTATGAAAAAAAGCGCGCAGAGTTAAGAAAAAGCACAGGGTTATCGGAGGCTGTTGTTGTGGGAAGAGCAGCGATCTATCGGGAACCTTGTGTGCTTGTCGTGTGTGATGCCAATTTTATGATGGCAAGCATGGGATATACAATGGGAGAGAAAATTACTCGTGCTGTGGAGCGAGCCATAAAGGAACAGCTTCCGGTTGTTATATTTGCATGTAGCGGGGGAGCGAGAATGCAGGAGGGGATTGTAGCCTTGATGCAGATGGCGAAAACCTCTGCTGCACTTAAAAAACACAGTGATCTTGGGCTGCTTAGTATGGTGGTGCTCACCGATCCAACGATGGGAGGCGTGATGGCAAGTTTTGCGATGCTGGGTGATATAATTCTTGGGGAGCCAAGAGCTTTGGCAGGCTTTGCAGGACCAAGGGTGATCAAACAGACAATCGGACAGACGCTTCCAGATGGTTTTCAACGGACAGAATTTCTCTTAGAACATGGTTTTCTTGATATGGTAGTAGAGAGAAGAGATATGAAAGAAAAGCTCTATCAACTTCTTTTTTATCATAATACTAAGCAGTACATTGCCAAACGGGAAAGAGCTTCGTCCCATTTTGGAAAGTACAAGAAAAAGGAAAGCTTAAGGGAAAAAAGAAAGCTTTATAACGCAGATGCATGGGAGAAGGTAAAACGCTCACGTATGCAGGGAAGACCGACAGCACTGGATTATATAAGCCTGATATTTCAGGATTTTCTTGAGCTTCATGGAGATAGGATGGCCGGCGATGACAAGGCAGTGATTGGTGGTATTGCTAGCTTTAACGGCGTTCCAGTGACGGTGATTGCCCAGCAAAAAGGGAGGAGCACAAAGGAAAATATAGAGAGAAATTTTTCTATGCCTAACCCAGAAGGATACAGAAAGGCGCTGCGCCTGATGAAGCAGGCGGAGAAATTTCACCGCACGGTGATATGCTTTGTAGATACACCCGGTGCATTTTGTGGAATACAGGCAGAGGAGCACGGACAGGGAGAGGCGATCGCAAGGAATCTATATGAGATGTCCTCCCTCAAGGTTCCTGTACTGACTATTTTGATAGGAGAGGGAGGAAGTGGCGGAGCACTTGCGCTTGCTGTTGCGAACGAGGTGTGGATGCTTGAAAATGCGACTTACTCTATTTTGTCCCCGGAGGGCTTTGCTTCTATTCTGTGGAAGGACAGCAGCCGGGCAAAAGAAGCGGCACAGGTGATGAAAATAACAGCAAAGGATCTAAGACAGCTTGGTATAATTGAAAAAATAATACCAGAAGATCATTCTCTTATGGAGATTGCTGGTTATCTAAAACGAGAGATCTGCGATTTTATAGAAAAATACAACAAGATAGAATCACAGAAGCTTGCAGAAATGCGCTATCAAAGATTTCGCAGAATGTAGGTGTATTTTGTTAATAGAAAATTTATTTGCTTCACTCTTAGTAACATGATATACTTATGGAAAGGCGTTTTGCCATTTAGAGAGGAGATGAAGCAGAATGAATCCATTTTCTATAGTAACACCGGAAATTTTGGAGTTGTCAGAAATCTGCATGAGGAACAGTCAGATAGACCCTTCCTTGTATGGAAAGTATGATGTAAAACGGGGACTAAGAGACATCAGCGGGCGCGGCGTGCTTGCCGGTCTGACAGAAATCTCAGAAATCCAGTCCTTTGTCATGGAAGACGAGGAGATGATTCCTTGCGAAGGCAAGCTTTTTTATCGGGGTGTGGATATTGAAGACTTGGTGGGAGGATTTATTAGAGAGAAGAGGTTTGGATTCGAGGAAGCAGCGTATCTACTGATGTTCGGCGAGCTTCCAACCAATGAAGTGCTTAAGAATTTTCAGAAGCTTCTTGGTGAGTACCGCTCACTTCCTACAAGCTTTGTAAGAGATATAATTATGAAGGCGCCGAGTGCCGATATGATGAACACTCTGGCGAGAAGTGTACTAACCCTCTATTCTTATGATGATGCCGCAGATGATGTATCTATTCCAAATGTCATTCGTCAGTGTCTACAGCTTACGGCATTGTTCCCATTGTTATCTGTATATGGTTATCAAGCATATCGCCATTATCATGATGGACAGAGCTTATATATACATACGCCGGACCCAGAATTATCCACGGCGGAGAATATTTTGCGTCTGCTGCGCCCTGACAGCAGTTATACAGAGCTAGAGGCGGGGATTCTTGATGTTGCGCTGGTGCTTCACGCAGAGCACGGCGGAGGAAATAACTCCACGTTTACCACACATGTGGTATCCTCTTCTGGTACTGACACCTATTCTGCAATCGCGGCTTCTTTGGGTTCTTTAAAGGGACCAAAGCATGGTGGAGCTAATATTAAGGTGGTTCGCATGATTGAAGATCTCAAGGCTCAGGTAAAGGATTGGAGCGATGAAGATGAGATCCGCGCTTATTTAAAGGCATTGTTGCATAAAGAAGCGTTTGACAAAGCTGGGCTTATCTATGGAATGGGACACGCGGTGTATTCTCTTTCGGATCCAAGAGCCAATATCTTCAAGCGCTTTGTTGAGAAGCTTTCCACTGAGAAGGGAAAAGAGGATGAATTTCGGCTATATTCATTAATAGAACGCCTTGCACCTGAGATTATTGCAGAGGAGCGGAAGATTTATAAAGGAGTAAGTGCCAATATTGACTTTTATAGTGGCTTTGTATATAGTATGCTGGATCTTCCTTTGGAATTATACACTCCAATCTTTGCCATTGCGAGAATTGCAGGGTGGGGAGCACATAGAGTGGAGGAATTGATCAATGCAGGAAAGATTATTCGTCCTGCTTATCGAAATGTACAAGAGCGAGTTCCATATACTGTGATAGCAGATCGAAGATAAAGAAGATACAAATGGAGGAGACTGTCTGGGAAACCAGACAGTTTTTGGCATGTGCAGGATTGGTTACGATTTACTTGACATTTTTTTCAATATCAGTATACTATATGAAACGGCTGGAAAGGTTAATAAAGTAGAAGGAAAAGGAGGCATATAAATTGGATAAGCGGGATATTCCGGCAGCGGGGGAGCGCTATCGTCATAGTAAGGGAGAATTGTATCAGATAGTGGCAGTTGCGAAGCATAGTGAGACGGGAGAAGAGATGGTGGTCTATCAGGCATTGTTTGGTGATTTTAGCGTGTATGTAAGGCCATTGTCTATATTTATGAGTGAGGCAAAACGGGAAGGATATCCTGAACGACAGCAAAACAGCGGTCTTGAAAAGCAGGCAGATTCTTATGCCGTCAAGATAGATTCCGGCAATATGCCACAACAAGCGCCAAAGACGGAGGAGGGAAAGGACCAGAAAAGAGATTCGCAGGCATGGTTAATGGAATTTCTTGATGCAGACACCTATGCACAGAAATTGAATATTTTAAGAGGAATGAAAAAACATATTGATGATAAAATGGTGCACGATATGGCAGTTTGTCTGGATATTGGGCTAAATGAGAAGCCGCTGGAGGAGCAGATTATGGATATAGAGAGCTGTTTAAAGACTTATGCCAGATTTGAGTGCAATCGTTTGAGATGATGGAGCAGATTATGAAGCAGAGTATTCTTACATTGCAGGGGATAGAGAAAAGCTTTGAGGACACAAGGGTGTTAAAGGGCATAAGCCTTGAGATTGAGGAAGGTGAGTTTATTACATTTCTCGGTCCTTCCGGCTGCGGGAAAACGACGACGCTGCGCATTATCTCAGGGCTGGAGCAACCAGATTCGGGAAGAGTGTTTCTTGCTGGGGAGGATGTGACGGAGCTTGCGCCGGAGAAGAGGGATGTCAATACTGTTTTTCAGAATTATGCGTTGTTTCCGCATATGAATGTGTACGATAATGTGGCGTATGGCATGAAAATTAGAAAAATTGCAAGGCCGGAGATTCGCGAGCGGGTGACGGCAGCTCTTGCTATGGTTCAGTTATCTGGCTATGAGAAGCGTATGCCAATGCAGCTTTCCGGTGGGCAGAGACAGCGGGTTGCGATCGCCCGCGCGATTGTAAATAGACCAAAGGTTCTTCTTTTAGATGAGCCTCTGGGAGCCTTGGACCTGCAGCTTAGGCGTCAGATGCAGATTGAGCT
>CAMUFS010000066.1 GCA_947088195.1 uncultured Clostridia bacterium | reverse complement strand
AGAACCCACATTAAAACTTGTCAGTATTCCCTGTGTGCCAAAACCGATCGCCATAGCTGTACTTTCAATTAAAGCAAGAGCGACTGTGACATAGCGGGTATACTCTGCAAGCTTCTTTCTTCCGTCCTCTCCATCCTTCTGCATCTCTTCCAGCTTCGGGATCGCTATGGTCAAAAGCTGAATAATAATGGAGGATGTAATATATGGGGTGATACTCAGTGCAAAGATGGACATATTCGTAAAAGAACCACCGGTGATAGCATCAAAAAAGCTGAATGCATCACCAATCTGGTTCTGAAAAAATGACTTTATCATCGCACTGTTTACTCCGGGCACCGGAATTGCGCAACCGATTCTCACTACGACTAACATAAAAAACGTATAGATCAGTTTTGTCCTGATATCCTTGATTTTTAATGCATTTCGAAGTGTTTTAAGCATTAAATCACCTCGCAGGTTCCACCAAGAGCTTCAATCTTTTCCTTTGCGCCTGCACTAAATGCATTTGCCTTTACAGTGAGCTTCTTAGTAAGTGCTCCATCTCCAAGAATCTTAACTCCATCCTTTGGATTTCTCACAATCCCTTTCTCTATTAATGTCTCAACACTAACTACTGTATCATTCTCAAATATTTCCAGACTCTCCACATTCACACCCACAATATCAAGGGAATGTCTATTTGTAAAGCCTCTCTTCGGAATCCTTCTGTAAAGTGGAAGCTGGCCACCTTCAAATCCCGGTCTTGGCGCTCCAGAACGTGCCTTCTGGCCCTTATGACCCTTGCCGGCTGTCTTGCCATTGCCAGAACCATGACCGCGACCTTTTCTGAAATTATTGCTGTGCTTAGAACCCTTTGCAGGTCTTAAATCTGATAAATTCATCTTAGCACCTCCTTATCTATAACTAGATTTCCTCTACCTTAACTAAATGTCTCACTTGCTGTACCATACCTCTGATTGCTGCATTGTCAGGCATCTCAACCGTCTTATTAAGCTTTCTTAAGCCCAATGCCTCAACCGTCGCTTTATGCTTGGGGATAGCACCGATAGGAGATTTCACCAATGTTATCTTTAACTTCTCTGCCATCTTCTTTTCCTCCTGTTAGCCCAAGATTTCTTCCACAGATTTTCCGCGGAGCTTTGCTACCTGCTCCGGTGTCTTTAACTGTGACAGGCCCTGAATCGTCGCAAGAACTACATTCTGCTTATTGTTGGAGCCTAAGCACTTGGTACGGATATTCTTGATGCCTGCAAGCTCCAAAACAGAACGAGCTGGACCTCCAGCAATAATACCAGTACCGCTCGGTGCCTTCTTTAACAGCACGCTTGCACTTCCAAATTTACCGATAAAGTCATGCGGAATACTTCCATTTTCCTCCACTGGCACTGTGACAAGCTTCTTCATGGCATCCTCTTTTCCTTTGCGGATTGCCTCAGGAATCTCGGTTGCCTTCCCAAGTCCTGCACCTACATGTCCGTTGCCGTCACCTACAACTACCAGAGCTGCGAAGCGGAAGTTACGTCCACCCTTGACAACCTTAGTTACACGCTTGATTGACACTACTTTTTCTGTTAATTCTAATTGACTAGCATCAACGATTGTACGCTTCATGTGTGTTTTCCTCCCTGATTAGAATTGCAGTCCGGCTTCGCGCGCCGCATCTGCCAATGCTTGAACTTTTCCATGATATATAAAACCGCCTCTGTCAAAGACAACTGTTGTGATTCCCTTCTCCAGTGCCTTCTTTGCGATTGCGGTTCCAACAGCCGCTGCTGCCGCAACATTATCTGTGCGCTCTAAATCAGCCTTGATATCCTTCTCCAAAGTAGAAGCAGCTACAAGAGTATTTCCTGCTATATCGTCAATGATCTGCGCGTACATATGGTTATTGCTTCTGAACACGGCCAGACGTGGTCTCTCAGGAGTACCTGCAAAGCGATTGCGGATTCTTCTGTGCTTGTTTTCACGAACCTTAGCTCTTGATACTTTACTAATCATCTTTGTCTCTCCTTCTATCTATTATTTCTTTCCAGTCTTACCTGCCTTGCGCCTGATCGTCTCATTTTCATACTTAATACCCTTACCCTTATATGGCTCAGGCTTTCTAAGCTCTCTTAACTCAGCCGCAAATTGTCCAACCTTCTCCTTATCGATGCCGATAACTGTTATCTTATTCTGTACCTCTACCTCTGTGGTGAGTCCCTCTGGGTCCTCCACCTCTACTGGATGAGAAAAACCAAGGGAAAATACTAACTTCTTGCCCTGCTTTTGCACCCTGTAGCCGACACCGTTAATCTCCAGCACCTTCTTAAAGCCCTCTGTCACACCTGTCACCATATTGGCAATCAAGGTTCTTGTCAAACCATGCAAGGACTTCATTTTCTTTAAATCATTTGGTCTAGATACAACAACCTGCGCACCTTCCACCTTAATATCCATCTCTGCCGGAAGCACTCTCTCCAGAGTACCCTTCGGCCCTTTTACCGTCACCTTATTATTTTCTGCCACATCCACAGTTACACCTGCGGGAATGGCGATAGGCATTCTTCCTATACGTGACATGCCGCTACCTCCTAAATATTTTACCAGATGAATGCGAGCACTTCTCCGCCAACATTCCGTTTACGAGCTTCTTTATCTGTAATCACACCTTGATTTGTGGAAATAATCGCAATGCCAAGACCACCTAATACCTTAGGAAGCTCATCCTTGCCCGCATACACGCGAAGTCCCGGCTTAGAGATTCTCTTCAATCCTGTGATAATCTTCTCATTCTTGTCCTGACCATATTTTAAGGAAACACGGATAGTCTTAAAGTTTCCGTCTTCCACTACTTCATACTTTTTAATGTAACCTTCATTGAAAAGGATCTCAGCAATCGCCAATTTCATCTTGGATGCAGGAATATCTACTGTATCATGTTTTGCAGTGTTCGCATTACGGATTCTTGTCAGCATATCTGCAATTGGATCATTCATTGTCATTTTTTTGTTGCCTCCTTCTTTGCAATCTCATCCTTACAGCCTACCAGCTTGCCTTCTTAACGCCCGGTATCTGTCCTTTATATGCTAATTCACGGAAGCAAATTCTGCAGATTCCGTATTTTCTTAAATAAGCATGTGGACGTCCACAAATTCTGCAACGGGTATATTCTCTGGTAGAGAATTTTGGTTTACGCTGCTGCTTTACCTTCATTGAAGTTTTAGCCATGGAATTTTCCTCCTAACCTATTTTTGAAATGGCATGTTGAATAATGTCAAAAGTTCACGGGCTTCTTCATCTGTCTTTGCGGTAGTGACAAAAATAACGTCCATACCTCTCACCTTGTCGACCTTATCATACTCGATTTCAGGGAAAATTAACTGTTCCTTAATTCCAAGAGCGTAGTTTCCTCTTCCGTCAAAAGAATTGGCGCTGACACCTCTGAAGTCGCGGACACGAGGCAATGCCAGATTAACAAGCCGATCCAAAAACTCGTACATTTTCTCGCCCCTCAGAGTCACCTTACATCCGATAGGCATCCCAGCTCTGATCTTAAAGTTAGCCACCGAATTCTTTGCTTTGGTAAGTACCGCCTTCTGTCCTGCGATAGTTTCCAGATCCTTGACAGCAGAATCTAAAATCTTTGCATTTTCCTTCGCTTCACCGACGCCCATGTTAATTACGATCTTCTCAAGCTTCGGAACTTCCATAATATTCTTATATCCAAACTTCTTCGTCATAGCAGCGACGATCTCGTTTTTATACATCTCTCTATATCTACTCAACTTTTTAGGCCTCCTCTCTCAGAATTAATCGATTACTTCGCCTGTTGTCCTAGCTACACGCACCTTCTTGTCACCCTGCATGGTGTGGCCAATTCTCGTAGGCTTGCCCTTATGGACATACATAAGATTGGAGAGATCGATAGGACTCTCCTGATGAATAATACCACCATTCTGATTTGCAGCACTTGGCTTTGTATGCTTTGTCATCATGTTCGCACCCTCAACCAAAGCGGTGTTATTCTTTGTATTAATGGAAATAATCTTTCCTTCCTTGCCTTTATCTTTACCTGTGATGATCCTCACCAGATCACCCTTCTTTAACTTTGACACAGTTGACACCTCCCTATAATACTTCTGGTGCTAATGAGACAATTTTCATAAATTGCTTCTCTCTCAGCTCTCTTGCTACCGGCCCAAAGATACGTGTTCCTCTCGGATTCTTATCCTCTTTAATAATAACGGCAGCGTTCTCATCGAATCTGATGTAAGAGCCATCCTTGCGGCGTGTCTTATTTACTGTGCGGACAATCACCGCTTTAACTACATCGCCCTTCTTTACAACACCACCTGGTGTTGCATCTTTAACGGTAGCAACGATAACATCGCCGATGGCAGCATATCTTCTCGTAGAACCGCCCATAACGCGGATACAAAGCAATTCCTTAGCACCTGTATTATCAGCAACCTTAAGTCTGGTTTCCTGTTGAATCATGCTAATATACCTCCTTTATTTCCCGTCACCAGCCAATGCCAATGACCTTGTACAGATAATTTCTACCTTGCCTTCTCCATAATTTCCACAAGTCTCCATCTCTTATCCTTGGATAAAGGTCTTGTCTCCATCACTTTTACTGTATCTCCAATGTTGCACTCATTGTTCTCGTCATGTGCCTTTAACTTATAAGTTCTCTTAACGATCTTTCCATATAAAGGATGCTTCACATGGTCTTCGATGGCAACCACGATTGTTTTCTGCATTTTATTACTTACTACTTTTCCCACACGGGTCTTTCTAAGATTTCTCTCCACAACAAATTCCTCCTTCCTAAAAGAGTGATTATTCAGCAACTCTTGCCTTCTCAGCAATGATTGTCTGAATTCTGGCTATATTTTTACGAACGTCTTTAATCCTGCTTGTATTATCCAACTGATTTGTTGCGTTCTGGAATCTCAAATTGAAAAGCTCCTTCTTAGCAGCTACTAATTCATCATTTAATTCTGCAGCGGACTTCGCCCTTAAATCTTCTACATACTTATTAATTTTCACTGTTATCACCGCCTTCTACATCCGCACGGGAAATTACTTTACACTTACATGGTAATTTGTGCATGGCAAGACGCAACGCTTCCTTCGCAACCTCTTCCGGTACGCCGGAGATTTCAAACATTACACGTCCTGGTTTAACAACTGCAACCCAATACTCTAACGCGCCCTTTCCAGAACCCATACGGGTCTCAGCAGGCTTTGCCGTAACTGGCTTATCAGGAAATATCTTAATCCAGACCTTACCGCCACGCTTAATATAACGGGTCATAGCGATACGGGCAGCCTCAATCTGGTTAGACTTAATCCAACATGGCTCAGTAGCAATAAGTCCATATTCACCACTTGTAATTGTATTACCTCTCATAGCCTTTCCAGCCATGGAACCACGAAACTGCTTACGATGTTTCACTCTCTTCGGCATTAACATTATTTATCGCTCCCTTCCTTTGCCTGTTTTACCGGAAGTACTTCACCCTTATAAATCCAAGCCTTCACACCCACTTTACCATAGGTCGTGTCAGCCTCTGCAAATCCATAATCAATATCCGCACGAAGTGTCTGTAACGGAATAGTACCCTCACTATAGAACTCTGTTCTTGCCATATCTGCGCCGCCCAAGCGTCCAGATACAGATGTCTTAACTCCCTTAGCGCCTGCCTTCATTGTCCTTGCCATTGTAGACTTCATAGCACGACGGAAGGAAATACGATTCTCCAGCTGCTGCGCAATGCTCTCTGCAACCAACTGCGCATCTCTGTCTGGTCTCTTGATCTCTTTAATATCAACAACCAGCTTCTTATCTGTAAACTTCTGCACCTCAGTCTTAAGCTTCTCAATCTCAGCTCCGCCCTTTCCGATCACAAGTCCTGGCTTTGCTGTATGAATAATAATCTTTAATCTGTCAGATGCCCGCTCTATCTCAATTCTGGAAATACCTGCATTATATAACTTTTTCTTGAGGTATGTCCTGATATTGTAATCTTCCACTAAATTATCTGCAAAATCAGCTTCCGCATACCATTTTGAATCCCAATCCTTAATAATGCCGACTCTTAAGCCATGAGGATTAACCTTCTGTCCCATTTTATTCTCCTTTCCTGCAGTCCACCTTGTGGGACGCTGTTATCTTTCATCAAGCACAATTGTAATATGGCTCATTCTCTTCTCAATTCTGTAAGCTCTGCCCTGCGCTCTTGGCTTGATTCTCTTCATAATCGGTCCCTTGTTCGCATAGCACTCTGCCACATATAATCTGGAAGCGTCCATACCATTGTTGTTCTCAGCATTTGCAATGGCGGATTCCAATAACTTCTTAATTAATTCAGAAGCATATCTTGTATTATAAGAAACAATAGCAAGAGCAGTCTGCACGTCCTTGCCCCGGATTGCATCCAGCACAAAACATGCTTTCTGAACGGAAACTCTTGCAAAGGACAGCTTTGCTGATGGTCTTGTGTCCTTATTTGCATTTCTCTCTCTCTTAATTTGGGATCTATGTCCTTTTGCCATGGATAAAACCTCCTTTCAACTGTCCTTAGCGAGACTTGCTCTTCTTTTCGTCTTTTCCATGTCCTCTATAGGTTCTTGTAGCAACAAATTCGCCTAGCTTATGTCCAACCATATCCTCTGTCACATATACCGGCACATGCTTTCTACCGTCATGAACAGCGATGGTATGGCCGACAAAGGTCGGGAAAATGGTAGAACGGCGGGACCAAGTCTTAATAACCTGCTTCTGTCCTGCTTCATTCATTGCATTTATTTTCTTCAATAAATGTTCATCTGCAAATGGTCCTTTTTTTAATGAACGAGCCATGGGTATATCCTCCTTTACTTAATAGCCTTTCCGTCTCTTCTTCTTACAATTAACTTGTTAGAGCTCTTTTTGGTCTTTCTCGTCTTCAAACCAAGAGCCGGTTTACCCCACGGTGTAACAGGGCCAGAACGTCCAATACCTGTCTTACCTTCACCACCGCCGTGTGGATGGTCATTCGGGTTCATAACAGAACCGCGGACAGTAGGTCTGATGCCCATGTGACGCTTGCGTCCTGCTTTACCAATGTTTACAAGAGCGTGTTCAATATTTCCAACCTGACCAATCGTAGCTCTGCACTCAATCGGAACCATTCTCATCTCACCGGAAGGAAGTCGAAGTGTTGCATACTTTCCTTCTTTTGCCATAAGCTGTGCAGCATTTCCCGCTGCGCGAACCATCTGTCCACCCTTGCCCGGAAGAAGCTCAATATTATGCACCTCTGTACCTACTGGAATCGCAGACAATGGCAGGCAGTTGCCGATGCGGATCTCTGCCTGAGGACCGCTCACAACTCTCATGCCGTCTGTCAGTCCGCTTGGTGCAAGAATATATGCCTTCTCGCCGTCTGCATAACAGATCAGAGCAATGTTTGCTGTTCTGTTTGGATCGTACTCAATACCAATTACAGTTGCAGGTATACCATCTTTTTTATTTCTCTTAAAATCAACAATTCTGTATTTTCTCTTAGAACCACCGCCGCGATGTCTTACTGTGATCTTACCTTGATTGTTGCGGCCGGAATTTTTCTGCAGGGAAACGAGCAGGGACTTCTCAGGAGCATCCTTGGTGATCTCCTTCTTGTCCAGTCCAGTCATATTTCTTCTGGAAGGTGTATATGGGTTGTAGGTTTTAATTCCCACGATTGTCACTCCTTTCAACTTTTCAAGCGCATCCTAGCGCTTTTTTGTTCTCTTTATCATCTATGAGTGCTGATAATGTTCCAGCACTCCCCATCGCTCTTTTTACAGGCCTGCGAATACCTCGATATCCTTGCTCTCCTCTGTCAGCTTGACAATCGCCTTCTTTGTCTTTGCTGTCTTTCCGACAATAGCACCTCTTCTGCGCTTCTTGCCGTCCTGATTCATGGTGTTGACTCTCTCCACCTTTGTACCAGAGAACATCTTCTCCACAGCATCCTTTATCTGAATCTTGGTTGCATCGGGATGTACCAGAAAGGTATATTCCTTATTGCCCATCATATTCATACTTTTCTCTGTGATTACTGGCTTGAGAATAATATCATAATATTTTAAATCTGCCATTATGCGTACACCTCCTCGATTGCCAAGACAGCTTCCTTCGTAACAATCATAGTATTGTACTTAAGAATGTCATATACATTAATTGTATTTACCAGTGCTGTATGCACGCCGGGAATATTTCTTGCGGACAGGATTACATTGTCATTCTTCTCTCCCATCACAACCAGCGCCTTGTTCACCTTCAGATTCTCAAGAATCTTCTGGAATTTCTTTGTCTTAATTTCATCAAGCTTCAGCTCATCTAAAACGATAAACTTATTGTCTGCCACTCTGGAAGCCAAAGCGCTCTTAAGAGCTGCTCTCTTTTCCTTCTTGTTTAATTTGATTGAATAATCTCTTGGCTTTGGAGCAAATACAACACCACCGCCCGTCCACTGTGGAGCTCTTATAGAACCCTGTCTTGCATGACCAGTTCCCTTCTGTCTCCACGGTTTCTTTCCGCCGCCTCTGACCTCAGAACGAGTCTTTGCGCTCTGAGTGCCCTGACGCTTATTCGCAAGCTGGCTGACAACCGCTTTGTGCATCAGATGCTCGTTGATTTCCACGCCGAACACTGCATCATTTAATTCGATCTCGCCAACCTGATTACCTTCCATATTGTAAACAGATACCTTTGACATTTGTGTCTTCCTCCTTCCTTCTGTAAAGCCTTATACCATCGCCTTTACAGTTTCTTTCAACGTTACCAAGCATTTCTTAGGTCCGGGCACTGCACCCTTTACCAAGATTACATTGTTTTCTACATCTACCTTGACAACCTCAAGATTCTGAACGGTTACTTTCTTACATCCCATATGTCCGGGCATTCCTTTTCCCTTAAATACACGACCGGGTGTGGTAGCGGAACCATTCGAGCCCTGATGGCGATGGAATTTGGAACCGTGAGCCATAGGCCCTCTGTGCTGTCCATTTCTCTTAATGGCGCCCTGAAAACCTTTACCTTTGGAAATTGCACTTGCGTCAATCTTATCGCCCTCTTTAAAGATATCAGCCTTGATCTCCTGCTTTACCTCATACTCAGCAGCATTCTCAAACTTAAACTCTCTCACATATCTCTTATAGGAAACGCCTGCCTTGTCAAAGTGTCCCTTCTGTGGCTTGTTTACCAGCTTCTCTCTCTTGTCAACAAAACCAACCTGAACTGCATCATAACCATCATTTGCCACCGTCTTAACCTGTGTCACTACGCAGGGACCAGCCTGAAGTACAGTGACAGGGATCAACGTGCCTGTCTCGTTGAAGATTTGAGTCATTCCGACTTTTGTAGCTAAAATCGCTTTCTTCATTTTCTACCTCCTGTTTCATCTACAGCGGATTACAGCTTATCTGTAATCATCCTAGAACAGTTGAGATATTCTCTATATCTAAACCCTTCCGGATTACTTGCATGTTTGTTTACTTCATTTTAATGTCGATATATACACCTGCTGGCATCTCTAATCTGGAAAGAGCATCTACCGTCTTCTGTGTAGGTGTGATAATATCTATCAGTCTCTTATGAGTTCTCTGCTCGAACTGCTCTCTGGAATCCTTGTACTTGTGTACAGCCCGGAGGATGGTGACTACCTCCTTCTTAGTAGGTAACGGTACTGGTCCGCTTACCTGTGATCCTGTTTTCTTCACAGTGTCGATAATTTTTCCGGCTGACTGATCAATCAATTTGTGATCATATGCCTTTAATGTGATTCTCATTACTTGACTTGCCATAAAAAAAAGCCGCCTCCTTTTCGCACTTTACATCAGTACGACAAGCGGTGACTGTACACTATTCCGTGCGTATCATGGTAATTCATACCACCAGCTCGGCTATTTCTACTTTGTAGATATTCGTACAGTGACTTGTCGCCAGTTTTCTAACTTGACATTCGCTCCACGGAAAACCTGCTTTGTAACAAGCAGCAACCTCACGCTTCACAGCTATCATGCCACAGCAGATTTAATTATACACGATATGCGGGAAAAAGCAAGTACTTTTTTCCATATTTTTATTGTTTGACAATATTTTTGTCATTATTCACAGAGAAATATTTTTTATCTATAGAGATTGTGTACATTTTTAAACAAAATAATTTCTTTATTATATCTTAATTCTTTTTGTAAAGTATGGTCTTTTTTAATGTACAGAGATATAATTAAGAACGATATTTTTTATTTCCTCCAATGTTATAAAGTGGTGGATTATTTAGAAAGGCAGGTTTATAATGAAAAAATTTCACTTACTGGCATGTTTATGCTTATGTGCTGGATTGTTAGTTTCTTGTGGGGACAAAGATTCTTCTGACAGCACTACAACGACAAATATGGAAGCTACCTCCAAATCGACCCCAGTTCTCAATACTGCACCAACCGAAAAGGAAACAGAATCCGATACTATATCAGAACAATTACAATTTCTTGTTGATAATAAGGAAATCTGGTTGGATACCTCCATCCCCTATCAGTATGCTGTGACAGATTTTAATCAGGATGGAAAACTGGAGATCGTGCGCTCCATCTGTGAAGGAACAGGTGTTTATACTACAACACAAATTTTTGAGGTGGATGCGTCAATATCTTCTCTGATCAATTATGAACGTATATGGGAGGAATATCATTCACAGGCCGATTTGATTGTGGGAAAAGCTTCTGTCTATTATGACAAAGAAAATAATATTTATCATTATGTCTTTGATGATCTGTCAAAAAATGGTGCGGCAGAGTATTATGAAAATAAAAGGGATTGGTATTTGCAGGATGAAAAGATTGTAGAAAATTATCTGGCTTTTCGAACCACATTATATCAAGAGGCGGGAGCTTCTGTATCCATTACTTGTAACGATGCCAATCAGGAAAAAGAAATTACAGAAGAGGAATATAATCAGATTGCTGATGTTGTATTTTCTGACTTAACCAAAATGGAAGTCTCCATCCCTTGGATTGTAAAGGATGTTACAGAGCTTCAAAATGCAAGTGCTTCAGACTTATCTCAGATGTTGTCAGAATCTTGGAAGGCGTTTCAAATTCAATAGTCTGGCACGGGTTATGATACATTCTCTGAGTATCCATGCATATCATATACGCCGCCAAATACTCATATTTGGCGGCGTCAGACTGTAGACAAAGCGACTCTGGGGCACATGCCCTAGAGCCATTTTTCTTTA
>CAMUFS010000065.1 GCA_947088195.1 uncultured Clostridia bacterium | reverse complement strand
TTCCCCTTACCGGAAGATCCATAAGCCGCAAAAGATAATCACTGACCGAATGTTTCTTCATCCTGCCAAGCTGATAATAGATCTCTTGTAACTTTAATCGTTCTTTTTCATGAGTCTGGAAAAAAGAAATCAATCTGTGCCGCTCCATAAGTTCCTTCTCATCCGAAATCGGAGTACGGAGCAGCCAATACAGATAATCCTCGCCAACAGAGGAACAGGTCTGATTCACCAATAGGAAAATATCCTCCATCCCAAGATCACCCCATGTTAAATCATCCAGATAAAATGCCGCTCTGTTGCGATAATTCTTAAAATAATGAGAAATGCGCTCCAGCTCTTCTATCGCATATTCTCTTTCCGGCAATTTACCGAAATTTTCTTTTGCATGTCGTAAAAATTTTTCCCTATTCTTTTTCTGATTTCTGGCAAACTGCACAATTAAAATTGCAACTACCGCACAGAAAAACAGAATCATTCCCTGTTCCGTCGTCATAATTAAAATGCAATAAAGAACTTACCGATAAACAACACAGAAAGAACTAAAGTAAGAATCGATACTTCCTTTGCTTTTCCGGTACAGATCTTAACGATACTATAAGCAATCAAACCAATACCAATACCATTTCCAATACCACCTGTCACCATCATGAAAATCAGCATCAGCACTACAGAGACAGAAGCCGAAACATCTGAATAATCCACCTCTTTTAATGCACTGATCATCAGCACACCAACAAATACCAATGCCGCTGAGGTAGCCGGAGCAGGAATAAGAGCAGCGATCGGTGCAACAAACATACAGGCAAGAAAGCATAGACCTGTCACAATGGAGGTAAGACCTGTGCGACCACCCTCCTCCACACCAGAAGCAGACTCAATAAATGTAGTCACCGTTGAGGTTCCTGTGCAGGCACCTACACAAGTGGCAAGAGAATCTGCCAACATTGCCTTATTCATATCTGGCATCTCGCCCTTTTCATTTAACATATTTGCCTTCTTGGCTGTGCCCAACAAGGTGCCAATCGTATCAAACATATCAACCATACAAAACGAAATCACTGTCATAATTGCTGACAAAAAGCCCATGCTAAACAATGTTTTAAAGCTAAAGGTCAAAAATGTCATATCAAACATATCCTTAAACGGCGGCAGAAAGCTTGCACCACTTAAAGAAGCAAAAGGATTTGTGCCAAGTATAAAAGAACCAATCCAGTAAATGATAGCCGCCACAACCATGCCAATCAGAATAGAACCCTTTACCTTTTTGTGATTCAATGTAGCAATCGCAAACAATCCCACAAACATAGTGATAATATACAAAACCATGGTAGGATACGCCGCCCCCATCGCTGCCTTAGTGACAGAAGCCCCATCTGTAAAAAATCCTATCATGGTCTGAGAACCACCATCATAATAAACAGCCGCGTTGGTTGACAGACCAATATTGACAAGCATCAATCCAATACCGGCTGAAATACCAAGGCGCACAGACTTAGGAATTGCCTCTACAATCTTCTCTCGAATCTTTAACACCGTAAGAATAGTAAACAAAATACCAGAAATTAAAATAATCGCAAGTCCGCCTCCGAATGCCTCCTCATAGGCAATTCCAGCCGCCGCTGCGATTCCTGCCACAACCGATGCAAAATAACTATTAAGCCCCATACCGGGTGCCAGAGCAAATGGTTTATTTGCCAAGAGCGCCATCAAGATTGTGCCCACAGCCGCTGACAGAATAGTAGCCATAAACACTGCGTTCCACAGTGGCGTCCCAACTGCAAAGTTTGTCAGCAGATTAGGATTAAGCTGAACAATGTAAGCCATTGTCATAAAGGTTGCAAGACCAGCAATGACCTCTGTCTTGACATTTGTGTGGTTTTCTTTGAGTTTAAAAACCTTTTCTAACATTTTCCTTCCTCCTATGTTTGTAATGTAATAAAACTACACTGAAAGTATACTATGAACTGGGAAAAAATACAAGCATCGTTCTCTCAATCTTTAAAAGCGACCAATCTTTTACGATTAATCGCCTTCGGTTTATAACATTATGCGGTTTTTAATTCAGAATATAAATTAGAACTTACTATAAAAATAGTGTACTTTTTGTAAGAGCTTTTTGGTTTTTTTGAGGAAGGTCCGCGCAGAGAATTGGCTATAGTCCTCCGTCACCGCGCTCCCGCTTAGTTCAAAACGTAGCGGACACTAAGCGGGAGCGCGGTGACGGAGGATAGTAGCACGCTGGCTCTGCGGACCTTTCTCGAAAATGAATCCCAAAAAATACTATAAGAAAATATTAAAAAAACGTCAGCGCATAAGGAATCTGCGAATTATGTGATACAGAGGACCATAGACAGTTCTCTGGGCGGACTTTCCTCTTCCATTTTATATAATAATACAGATCAATCCACCATTGCTATCATTAATTATCTTTTGCAAAGTTTCTTGCAATTTGATCTGGCTGTCCTCCGTAAGTACATGAATCTTCGTCCGTATTCCATCATCTACAATATCCTCAATCGACTTGCCAAAAATATTCGTTGACCAGATCCCCTCTTCTGATTGTGCCGCATTTTCTTTTATATAAGTGACCAGATCCCTTGCCTGTTGTTCACTTCCCACTATCGGTGCAATCTCTGTCTCTATATTAGCCTTTATCATATGAATAGATGGACATTTTGCATCCATTTTCACTCCAAATTTATTTCCATGACGAATGACCTGAGGTTCAGCAAGTTCTATCTCATCTCTTGCCGGAGCAACCACACCATATCCTTTCCGCCGCACAGATTCTAATGCCCCCTGAACTTTCTCATATTCTTTTTTCATACCAGAAAATTCCTTCATGCTTCGGACAAGCTCATATTCTCCCTTAATAGGAATTCCTGTCATATCACTGAGCAATTTATAATAATGGGAATCATCAATCTGGGCATTTAAAATAATTCTACCATCGGAAAGCTCTATTTTATCCAACTTAACCCTTTTTATGTACGGAGACTCCTGATTCATATCTGTCTCACTGACCTCTTTCATATAAGAGGCACGCCCCATCGCCGCTTTCATTACACCAAGAAGTGCTTCTTTTACTGGATGCGTCAAAGGCAGCATCTCTGCCCACTTTGGAATAAAAAGATCAAATTCTGAGATAGGAAATTCTTTTAAAATAGAATCCAATATAATTGTAATATCTTCTTTCTTAAGTTGTTCGCAGTTGACAGGAAGCACTGCATTATGATATTTTTCTGTAAGCTGGGAGGCAAGCTCTGCTGTCTCAGAAGAATATGGCCTTGTAGAATTTAGAAGAATAACAAATGGTTTTCCAATCCGTTTAAGCTCTTCTATAGTTCTTTCCTCCGCAGGTACATAATTGTCTCTCGGAATATCCCCAATACTTCCATCTGTGGTCACAACCATGCCAATGGTAGAATGATCGGTAATAACCTTCTGCGTTCCCATCTCAGCCGCCTTGGTAAATGGAATCTCATAATCAAACCATGGTGTCTTTACCATGCGCTCATTTTCATTCTCAATATGCCCTTGTGCTCCATCAACCATAAAACCAACACAATCAATTAATCTAAGTCTTACTTGAACATCATCACTCAAACCAATCTGTGCTGCCTCCTTTGGTATAAATTTGGGCTCTGTCGTCATAATAGTTTTTCCCTGTGCACTTTGAGGAAGCTCATCCCGTGCTCTCATTCTCTCATTTTCATCTTTTATACCCGGAAGAACCAAAATATCCATAAAACGCTTGATAAATGTGGATTTTCCTGTTCTCACCGGTCCTACCACGCCAATATAGATCTCCCCTCCGGTTCTATCCCTAATATCTTGATACAGGCTCTGCGCAATATCCATACAAAAATCCCCTTTCATATTCTTGTATAATATATGAAAGAGGATTTTTTTTATGAATATAGAATTTTCTAGTGTGTGTCCTCCCAAGGCAAATCCGAGTGCTCAATGGTTTTATCGCGAAGCATCAATTCTTTTACGGCATCTGCTGCCTTTTTTCCATTAAAAAGAACTTGATTGACCTGCTCCACTATCGGCATCTCCACCTCATATTTCTTAGCTAAGGCAAGCGCCGCCTTTGCAGAGTGTACTCCTTCCACAGCCATACCAACCTGCGACATTGCCTCTTCCATGGAAAGCCCTTCTCCAATTAATATGCCAGCTCTTCGATTGCGGCTGTGCATACTAGCACAGGTGACAATCAGATCCCCAATGCCGGACAATCCTGAAAAGGTCTGCAATGCGCCACCCATCTTCATGCCAAGACGTGCAATCTCTGCAATACCACGTGTGATCAGCGCCGCCTTTGTATTGTCACCATAGCCAAGACCGTCTGCAATGCCGGCTGCAAGTGCTATCACGTTTTTCAGCGCAGCACCAAGCTCAATGCCAAGCATATCAGGGCTGGTATAGACACGAAACACTGGACTCATAAAAATATTCTGCACATGCTCTGCCGTTTCTCTTGTATGCGCTCCCGCCACGCAGGTGGTAGGAATCCCTCTGCCAACCTCCTCTGCATGGCTTGGCCCCGACAGTACGGCAACATCCGCTTGCGGAAGCTCCTCCTGAATAACCTGACTCATCACATAGAGAGTATGTTCCTCAATTCCCTTTGCCATATTTACGACAATCTGTCCCGGAACCAAATATTCTGCCATTCGTCTGGCTGTCTCTCGAATATAAGAAGAAGCTGTGGAGAGAACCAAAAGCTCCTTATGTTCCATAACCTCTTTTAGATCCCCTGTCACCTTTGTACTATCTGCTAGACGTATTCCCGGAATACTTTTTAGTTCCCGATTTTCTGACAACATTTGAAGCTCTTTTTCCAGAGCAGACCAGATTGTCACCTGATGCCCATTATTTCCAAGAAGCACGGCAAGCGCCGTTCCCCAGCTTCCTGCACCAATTACACCGATATTTGCCATAATTCCCCTCATTCCTGCGCTGCTGGTAATGTACGCTTGTGGCGCAGCGCAGACACAAGCTTATTTATGCACATGGGTACCCAAAGGAATATTGTCAGCGAAGCTGACGGGTGCCCAGCGCGCGAGTAGGTGAGAAAAGCATCCCCTACTCGATTTCCATTATTTTGACGATTCAACTGGTTTCTTTTCTCCTAATTTGCTCTCTGTTCCATGAAGTAAGCGGCCGATATTTGCCCTATGTTTATAAAAGGCAAGCAATGTCATCGCCGCACCGATGGCATATACTTCATAAAGATACACATCGCTAAGACCATATTGCCCCGTCTGACCACCGAGGATTAACAAAAGCATAAAAACTGCCATCATAATAAGAGAGGCAAGCGATACATAGCGTGTAAGTGCTGTAACTAAGATAAATACTGCACAGATACACAGAGCAAGCCTCCAGTCAAAGGCAAGCACCATACCTGATGTAGCGGCGATTCCCTTTCCACCTTTAAATTTCAGATAAAATGGATAATTATGTCCCAGCATAACGCCAAGTCCACTATAAAAGACAAGAAGCCTGAGCATATCAGGATGACTATTTCGAAAAAGCAAGCTGACCAAAGCACCAGCTAAAACTGCCTTAAGACAATCACCGGCATAAGTGATAATTCCTGCTTTTTTACCGAGAACACGCAGCGCATTTGTCGTACCTGCATTTCCGCTGCCGTATTGTCTGATGTCAACATGGTGCAGCCTTCCATAAATATAGCCTGTCTGAAACAATCCAAATAGATAACCAATGACAATACAGATAACCCGTTCCATTATTTCTCTTCCTTTCGCTCCCTCACAATAAATTTCAACGGAGTTCCCTTAAAACCAAAGGTTTCCCTGATCTGGTTCTCAATATATCTAGTATAGGAAAAATGCATTAATTCCTTATCATTGACAAATAATACAAAGGTAGGGGGCTTTACTGCCACCTGCGTGATATAATAAATACGAAGTCTTTTTCCCTTGTCAGATGGAGGCTGCTGCATAGCTGTCGCTTCCATCAAAATTTCATTTAAAACACCTGTAGCAATACGGAGAGAATGATTCTGTATCACCACATCAATGGTCTCAAAAAGCTTTTCTACACGCTGTCCGCTTTTTGCAGATATAAAAAGATATTCTGCATAGGGGATAAAGGACAATACATCCTTCATGCGATTGCTGTGCTCATAGATAGTCTTATCTGTCTTTTCAATCGCATCCCACTTATTTACTGCAACAATAATTCCTTTTCCTCTTTCATGAGCGATTCCGGCAATCTTGGCATCCTGTTCTGTGACACCTTCTGTGGCATCAATCACCACCACCACTACATCCGCGCGCTCCACCGCCGAGACTGTTCGGATAATACTAAAACGCTCGATTTCCTCCTTTATCTTGCTCTTTCTTCGAAGTCCGGCAGTGTCAATAAAAATATATTCCTTTCCATTCCGCACTACAGGAGTATCTATAGCATCTCTTGTCGTGCCAGCAATATTTGATACAATGACACGATTTTCTCCAATAATTCGATTGATAATGGAAGACTTTCCCACATTCGGCTTGCCGACAATAGCAACACGTGGTCTTTCATCCTCCTCCTTCTCTGTATTTTCCGGCGAAAAATGAGAGACAATCTCATCCAGAAGCTCACCCAGCCCCAATTTAGCAGACGCTGAAATGGAAATTGGCTCTCCTATGCCTAAATTGTAAAATTCATAAGTATCCGCCTGATATTTCTGAAAATTATCTACTTTATTAACGGCAAGTATCACCGGCTTCTTAGACCGCCGCAGCATATCTGCCACCTTAGAATCCGCATCCACAAGCCCCTGCCTAACGTCCGTCAAAAATACAATAACATCTGCTGTATCAATGGCAATCTGTGCCTGCTCTCTCATCTGGGAAAGAATAATATCCTTGGAATCTGGTTCGATTCCTCCTGTATCAATCATGGTAAATGCATAATTTAGCCATGTTACATCCGCATAAATACGATCTCTTGTGACACCCGGCGTATCTTTTACAATCGAGATTCTCTCACCGGCGAGCGCATTAAATAATGTAGATTTTCCCACATTTGGGCGCCCCACAATAGCGACAATCGGTCTGCTCATAATTCGTATTTACCTCCTTCTCTTGAATTTTCCTTATCAGGCTCCTCCAACAAAACAGCTTGAAGAAAATCCTGCCCGCTTGATTTTACAATATTTATTTTCACTTGTAAAGCTTTTTCCATCTCTTCTAAAGTCACATCATCCAAAAAAATCTCTTCGCCGCTCTTAAACATCACAGATGGCAGCAGGAGCATTTCTCCCAATTCCTGCCCGGAGAGCTGTTTGATTAAGTCTTGTCCTGTGAGAAGCCCTGCCACTGTGATATATTCTCCAAAAAAATCATTTCGAATCTCATATAGATGCACTTTTATACCGGGAAACTTCTCCTCAATCTGATCGAGTGCTTCACGAATATAAGGAAATGCCAGTTTTCCTGTTGCCATGGAAATGGAATAGGAGCGCTGATCTCCCTCTCTCTCCAAAAGAGCCTTGGTAAATTCATCCTTAAATAATCGTATCATGCCAACGCCATTTTCTAACTGCAAATAGCCGTCATATCTCTCCTCCTCTGGCACTTCTTGCCCTGCTAGAATATACCATTCATCTCCTGCATGAATAAAATGATTTTTATATCTGTGATATAATTTATCCTGCCAACGATGTATGGTCTGCAGAACGGACACGGCATCTGCCTTTGTAAATGGCTCAAGAGGATACAAGCCTTCCCGAAATCGAGTTAATCCAACTGGAACCACAGACACACTCTGCATATAAGGAAGATATTCTGACAGATCGGAAATCGTCCTTTCCAGCTCTTCTCCATCATTTACGCCCTTGCACAATACAATCTGCCCATTCATCAAAATCTCTGCCTGCTTAAGCCGCTCAAGCTGTTTAAGTGCCTCCCCAGCAAAACGGTTATGAAGCATTTTGCAGCGAAGCTCTGGATTTGTCGTGTGCACAGAAATATTGATAGGTGCAAGATGATAGCGGATAATTCGGTCAATATCTTTATCCTTCATATTGGTTAGCGTAATATAATTACCCTGCAAAAAAGATAATCTGGAATCATCATCTTTAAAATACAGGGTATCTCTCATTCCTTTTGGCATCTGATCAATAAAACAAAAAATGCATTTATTTTTACACGAACGATACTCGTCCATCAATCCATTTTCAAATACAATGCCAATATCCTCATCATATTCCTTCTCAATCTCAAGAACCCACTCTTCCCCGTTCGCTTTTTGGATTAGAAGCTCTACATAGGTATCTTCCATTAAAAACTGATAATCAAAAATATCTTCTATCTCTGTATCACAGATTGCAAGCAATAAATCCCCTGCTTCAACCTCCATTTCTTCCGCAATAGATCCCGGTAAAACTTTTGTAATCCGATGTCCCTTCTGTGTCATAATAAGGCTCCTATTTTCTTTTTTTCATTATTTTATCATATAAAATATCGAAAAGCAATCTTACAAACTGCTTGACGAAATATAGTTAAAATGTAATAATGGAATCATATCGTATAATCTACTTACAAATTGGAGGAAATTCATGTCTGGAAAAGAATTATTTGAAACTACACTTCCTGTCGCTCCTTTAAAAATTGCGGCTTTAGAGAACTGTCGGGAACTGGCGGAAAAAGTAGATAAACATCTTGCAAGCTTTCGCAAAGAACGCACGGTAGGAGTGGCCTCTAAGCTACATTTTAACGGATATTTTGATGATTCCTATCTAATTAGAACAAACTGTGTTCGGTTTGGAACCGGCGAGGCAAAGGGAAAAATTGAAGAAAGTGTTCGAGGTGCCGATCTTTTTATTATGGTCGATGTGGGCAATTATAGTCTGACTTATACTGTGTGCGGTTATGAGAATCATATGTCGCCAGATGACCATTATCAAGATCTCAAACGAATCATTGCCTCTGCTGTTGCGGCTGCACATCGTGTCACTGTTATTATGCCATTTTTATATGAGGGCAGACAGGATAAAAGAACAGAACGAGAATCCTTAGATTGCGCGCTCGCTTTAAAAGAATTGGTTCATATGGGAGTTTCCAATATTATCACCTTTGATGCCCACGATCCAAGAGTTGTCAATTCCATTCCTCTTCACGGTTTCGATAATTTTACCCCACCATATCAATTTATCAAATCTATTCTTACCAAAGAACCAGATCTCACAATAGATAGTGATCATATGATGGTGATTAGCCCAGACGAAGGAAGTATGGGACGTGCTGTATATTTTGCAAATGTAATTGGTGTGGATATGGGCATGTTTTATAAGCGCAAGGATTATTCTGTTATGGTAAATGGGAACAATCCTATTATTGAACATGAATTTCTTGGAAATAATGTAGAGGGTAAAGATGTTATTGTGGTGGATGATATGATTTCCTCTGGCGAAAGTATATTGGATGTTGCAAAAGAATTAAAAGCCAGACATGCCAATCGCATTTTTGTCTGTACTACATTTGGATTATTTACAGATGGATTTGATAAATTTGATGAATATTTTGAAAAAGGATATATTAGCTATGTTATCACTACAAATTTGACGTATAGAAGCAGTGAATTACTCTCTCGTCCTTATTATATTGAAGCAGATATGAGCCGTTTTCTTGCCATGATTATTGATTCCTTAAATCATGATATCAGTATTGCTAATGTTATGGACCCTACTGATAAAATTCAGGCAGTATTGATGGAATATCATGATAATCACGAAAAGAAAACTATTTAATTAATGGAATATAAAAAAGTAGAAAAATGCAAAAGTGTGTGAGTTGTACTGTATATTTTCATAGTGCGTAGTTTGTTGATGATTTATTAGGAAATACAGGAAGGAGGTACATCCTATTATGTCTAATACTCCAACTGTTGGTGCAGCAATAGAAACAGCAGTAGAATCAGAATCCATCCGTTGTATTTATTTAAGTTCTAAATTTATTCATATATTTGAACAATATGCCGCTGAAAAATTAAAAAAAGAACGAACCAAAGGACAATATTGGTATGTTATTTGCTGTATTTGCAATGAAACCAAATGCGATTTTCTTGATTTAACAACAAGACAAGTGACAGAATATTTTTCTCATATCGTGCCCAACGCCACCTTAAAATCCACCAACTATAATCTTTCTGTTCTGCGCGCACTTTCCCGCTACTTGGATGAAAATGCAGACAGACACCAGTTGGAGCCAAAATATCTTTCCCTTTTTTCCGAAATAAAAGTGGAATTTCCTGACATGGAATTTCGGATGGAAGATTTGCCTTCCTTGGAACATATCGATCGCATTCTCTCTTATTATAAGCATAATGGAGATATGGTAGGTTTTCTGGCCTGTTCTCTTGTACTGCGCACCGCTTTAACCACAAATGAAATGGTTTTATTGGATAAAAAAATGTTCTTTCAGGACAGCAACGGCAATTATGGTATTCGCTTTCCTGTGAGTGACTATGCCTACCGATTTATTAAAATTCCTGATGACATCGCTGCATTGATCCTTCAATATACCAGCCAGCGTATAGATGACAACCCTTCTTTATTTTTAAACAAAAAAGGTAAAAAAATCAGTGCTAGGGCTTTGCAAAATCGTCTGCATGAAGCATGTTTGGCATGTGAAGTCCCTCCATTTACCTACAATGACCTCCGCACACTCAGCCAAGCTATCTTAATAAAAGCTGGAGCACCACTGGATAAAGTGGCTGAGCATACAAATATAAAGAAATTGGATTGGTTTTTCCGATATAATAGAGTGGTAAAAGAATTGAAAGACTCTGCAGTTGACTATGCACATATTAAGATTTTGTGGTAATAGCTAGAGGAGCTATCTGTAAAAATGGCTCCTCTAGCTATTTTTGTCATCATCTATAATTATCTATTCATGTTTTTTCGCCCTTTCCACTTTCATACGGGCATCTGCTGGCTTCTAATTTTTCTGCTTCAACTTCTATAACCTTTTTATCAATTCTTTGAAATAAAATTTCCACTTCAGGAAGTAAATAACCAGCTGAAACAGAGTGCTTTTCCCATTTGTTATTTATACCTAGCCATTTGCACACTTTCTCTGATGAAAATGGTAAAAATGGAGATAGTAAAACTGCCAAATTAGCAATTATCTGAACACATTGATAAAGTGTATTTTCACATGCTTTCCTATCCGTTGTTCTGGTAATCCAAGGCTGTTTTGTATCAAAAAACTTATTTGCGTTTCTTACAAAATCAAATATTTCAGAAATTGCATCCTTGAAAGCACTGTTCTCGATCTGCCTGCCAACGGAAAC
>CAMUFS010000064.1 GCA_947088195.1 uncultured Clostridia bacterium | reverse complement strand
TTATGATATTGTTTTATTAACATTAAAAGCAATATTTGATGCAAACGATCCAAATGTAGAAGCGATTGTACTTAATAGTAAAGTAAATACAATAGATTAATCGACAGGTAAGGCAATTTCACCATATATATTATCTGTAAATGTTTCAAGAGAAGGTTTCAAAGATCTTAATTTAGAATAAATTGATTTCGAAAGAATGGTTCAAGAGTTCAAAAGGAATATCAGCTACGACATTCACGAAAGTTACACCAGTTGCTTCTGTGGTAGAGATAAGTAGAGAAGATTCGAGATTTATTGATGGTTATGAAGTTTTCTGTGAGTTCAACATTGACACTGTCTGTGTCGAGCAGTACTTCATGGATAGCAACATGATTTCGATTGACTGCACTGCTTGTAGAGGACGAGGTTGTACGTACCATTCGCCAGCGGTCGGAATTGGACTGGTTGGTTTAGAATGACCCAGTGGGGTATGCTGATTCGATATTGAATGGAGACTCGGAGCAATATCTGAAAGCCGTTACGGAGTAGAGATTATTCCCCGATGTGGGGACATTCTTGTATGGCGGATCAACGTCTTTGAAAAGCCTCTTGACAAATTTGTCTACATAGTGTAGTCTATACATGAGACTACACTATGTAGACAGGAGGTTGTACTTATGGCGGAAATTCAATTAGGGACTGTGGAGGCGCGTTTTGCGGACATTATATGGGAGAACGAGCCAGTGACATCCACCGAACTTACAAAGCTGGCTGCGGCGGAACTTGTCTGGAAACGGACGACCATGCACACGGTACTGCGGCGGCTCTGCGACAAGGGCCTGTTTCAAAACAATAACGGAGTAGTGACTTCTCTCATATCCCGGCAGGAGTTCTATGCCCGTCACAGTAAGAAGTATGTGGATGAGACTTTTGCAGGTTCTCTCCCCGCTTTTCTTGCCGCATTTACCAGTGAAAAGAAGCTGACAGCCGAGGAAATTACCGAGATTCGTGAACTGATCGACAAGGCAGGTGAATGATATGGGCGATATATTCCTGAAAATCCTGAACATGAGCATTGCCGCAAGCTGGTTAATTTTAGCGGTGGTACTGTTTCGGTTCGTGTTGAAAAAGGCTCCAAAGTGGATTACCGTTCTTTTGTGGGGGATCGTCGCTATACGGCTGGTGGTTCCGTTCTCCTTTGAGAGCGCATTGAGCCTAATTCCCAGTGCCGAGACTTTCAATGCCCATAATATCCAATATGAGGCTCCCACCATCAGCAGTGGTATCCCCGCTGTCAACCATGCGGTCAACCCCGTTTTGGGCGAGATATTTGCGCCAAATCTTGGCGGCAGTATTAACCCACTATACGCATTTACCTTTATTGTGTCGGTAATCTGGCTCATTGGTATCGCCGTTATATTGTTGTATGCAGTCATCAGTTATGTGAGGATAAGCTGGAGCGTTGCGGAACGAGTGCCCTATAAGGAAAACATTTTCTTGTGTGATCATGTAAAGTCACCGTTCATTCTAGGGCTGTTCTGCCCCAAAATCTATCTGCCCTCCAGCATGGGTGCAACAGCTATGGAGCCAGTGATTGCTCATGAAAAGGCACATCTGGCGAGATGTGATCACTGGTGGAAGCCTGTAGGCTTTCTGATTCTGACAATCCACTGGTTCAATCCCCTGTGCTGGATTGCCTATGTTCTGCTTTGCCGGGACATTGAACTGGCCTGTGATGAAAAGGTCATCCAGCAGATGGATTTGGACGGAAAGAAGCAGTATTCCACTGCTCTGTTGGAGTGCAGCATCCAACGGCGGCTGGTAACAATTTGCCCGTTGGCCTTTGGAGAAGTCGGCGTAAAAGAAAGGGTGAAAAACGTATTGAGTTACAAAAAACCAGCGTTTTGGGTTATCGTTCTGGCTATTGTTGCCTGTGCGGTGGTGACGGTGTGCTTTGCGACAAATCCTGCGCTCTCAAAGCCCGATACCCCAAATGTAGAACGTCCGACGTTGCTCATGGATAGTGTTGCTTACATCAACCCGTATATGCCGGTATCTAACTTGCCTTATGGCTACCAGTCTGCTGGAAAATTGACAGGAGAACAGGCAAATAATACAGAGCTGGAGGGTATTGAATATTTCGTTCATCCGTCTGGAGCAGAGGATTTTTATACCTATCAGGAATGTGGAACGCCTATTGATCTCAACACAGTGGATTCCGAAAAACGTCAATGGGCCTATATGCGCTGGATACAGGTAAAGAATGATGGCATTGAAAACTGGAAATTGACCCTTGATGATGTGGTCATGCTGTCACAAAAGAGGGACGCGCTGTCATGGTCGGATTTTGAGCGGTATTCGGGGCAGGATATTGGCTCTGGTCTTTATATCATGCGCTATGAAATTGATGAACGCTTTGAGGTTTGGGTTGGCGGCGTCCCGGATGAAAAGCCATGGTATATCTATCTGAGGGTCAATACTGAGGCGGATGACCATATTGATATTCGGACAGAGGATGTTTCCACATTCATAGAGGCACACATAAATGATGTGCCAAAAGTTGCTGCACCCCAACCCGATGGTGGCGGTCAACCTGTCTCAGAGGGACCTGATTTTTCAACGCTCTCCGCCGAGCAAGCCGCTGTCCGTCAGGCAATTCTGGATCATAACCGTTCCGAAGACTCAACTGGTTTTGTATCCTGCGCCAGTTTTGTGGAGCTGGCTGTTCTGTCAGGTACACCTTTGGCGGGAAACAGCACCCACAAAATCACCTATTACGGGTGGGCGCTCTATGAGAAGTATAAGATCACAGACAATGGGCTGGAAACAGTTTCTGGCAGCCACATCCCTGTAGCACTTTCCTTTGATCTAGACGAGCACGGTTATACTCTGACAGAATACTGGGAGCCTGGAGAGGGTAGTTACTTTGTTCAGGATATCCAAGAGAAGTTCCCCTCCCACATTGTCGAGGACGGAATAGACAGCCAGAAGTTTGTTCTTCAGCAAACGCAGGAGTGCTATGCTCAGGCAGTAGTGTTTACCGGGCTGGATACTAATCATGTGATTGGGACACTCATTGAAACGATTTGTGGCAGTCCTGCTCGGTCCTCTAATCCGGGGGATTATATCAATGAACACCTCATCGAGTACCGAGAGCTGACCTACTATGGCCGATACACCCTGAAATACTGTTTCGCCCACTTCGAGGAGGGTGGTGAGGACGGCATGGAAGGTCACATCATGATGCAGGCGTGTGAGGATATTGCGACTGGGTGGGGTGAGGAGCCACTGATATTCAACTTGCCTGCGAATGGAGTGTTGACTGGGCAGATGTGGTATAGTGCTTTCAAAAATAATGCGCTGAAGCTGATAGAGCAATATTCGGAAATGGAACTTGCAGAGCAGTATCCGGCATCCTATCTGTTGCTTAGTATGCTTGGGGAAGTATAGTTATCACTTATTTTTAATGGGAGAATTATATTCGAGACAGGTCCACCCAAAGAATTTAAGGAAATGTGGTATTAAGCTCTCAGGCAGAGATTCCAGATAATTATGTACAGTTTTATTTTCAAAATGTATTGCCTATTGATGGAGCGATGTGAGGTGCACTAAGATCACAGGCCAACGCTCAGTATAAATTTTTTATGGAATAAAAAATATAGTATTATTCAGGTCTGTATAATCAGATTGGAAAATGTGGCAAATAGAAAGCAGCAGTTAAAATTAACCGCTGCTTTCTATCTATATATTTTCTGTTTATTTGAATTAAGATACGTATGTTTTCTTATGTGTATTACGATTTTTAGCAGCTAGCCGGAAGGCTTTTTCCATTGCTGGTGTAAGTTCTGGAGAATCTTCATCAAAAACAATTTCTTTTTTTGAAGCTTCTTCAATTTGTTTCAGCTGTTCTTTTGTAGGTTTTTGATTTTTATTCAAAGTAACTGTTCGTATCATAATAAATGCTCCTTTCTGTTTTTGTAGCAAGCCTTGCTGATATTATACGTATATTGTCCTTGCGTTCTGTGTATACAACAAAAAGCACATCATTCACCATTCCGATCGTATTATAGCGATCTTCATCCCATTCAAATATCAAAAGAATACCTCCCATATGCAATAGAGAACCATTTCTTTTAAATGATACTAATCATATTATAACATAAAGTTCATTACTTTAGAAGCAGATATTTTTAAATGATTTAGAAGCGGTAGAGTTGTTAGTTGATAAAAGAATAATTCAAATGTGAAGGGGACAACAAAAAAGAGGACAGACATTGTATGTCCATCCTCTTTCCATTCAAAAACCTTATAAATTTTAGCCAAAATATCTCTTTAATAGCCCTTCAAATGCTTTGCCATGTCTAGCCTCATCTCTTGCCATTTCATGCACAGTGTCATGAATTGCATCCAGATTTGCAGCTTTTGCTCTTTTGGCAAGATCGAATTTTCCAGCGGTAGCGCCATTCTCTGCAGCAACTCTCATTTCAAGATTTTTCTTAGTAGAGTCAGTTACAACTTCACCTAATAATTCAGCAAATTTTGCAGCATGTTCTGCTTCTTCCCAAGCAGCTTTCTCCCAGTAAAGGCCAATCTCAGGATAACCTTCTCTATGAGCTACTCTAGCCATAGCCAGATACATACCAACTTCTGAACATTCGCCTTCAAAGTTTGCTCTCAGATCTTTTAAAATGTCTTCACTTACGCCCTGAGCAACACCTACTACATGCTCAGCTGCCCATGACATACCTCCTTCTGACTGCTCTGTAAATTTAGAAGCAGGTGCCTTACACATAGGACAGAACTCAGGAGCAGCATCTCCCTCATGAACATAACCACATACAGAACAAACAAATTTCTTCATATTTTTATTCTCCTTTTATAGTAAGTTTTTTATAATCAATAATAGTAATTATTACTGTTTTAATATAACATAAAAAAATATACATGTCAAGTAATTTAAGAAATATTTTAAAATACCAAAAAATACAAGATTATACTCTGGTACAGTTCTGGCAGATCCCGTAGAAATAAAGGGAGTGTCCTTCTATTTGTCCTTGAAAGTTTCCAGAGGCTTGCAAGTCAATCGTATCCATATCAAGAAAACTAATATCAGATACGCCATGGCATTTTCTACAATAGAAATGGTGATGTGGTGAAGTGCAAGCATCAAAATGATCCGCGCTGTCTCCACAGGAAAGCTTGAGAATTTCCCCGCGTTCAGCTAACAAGGCTAAATTGCGGTACACAGTGCCAAGACTGATATTAGGAAAATCTTTTCGTATATTTGTATAGACCATATCAGCAGTAGGATGATCCGTTCTGGAACAAAGAAAATCTTTGATAGCCTCTCTTTGTCGGCTATATTTAAGCGTTTTCATAAATAAATCCCTTTCTAAAAAATCTAAATCATAAATATAAATAATAGTAATTATTATTAATATTATTATAAAATAAAGAAAGAATATTGTCAATAAATACTAAAAATTTCCAGATTTATAATAAGATATATCTAATAATGGAGAAGTTTTTAAAATAGATAAAGAATATATAGAACACTAAGTAGTCATTTTTTAAGAAATATAATAGATTTGTCATTTTTAGCTTGTGAAAAACCTCACCGAAATATACCATATAATGAGCTTACGAATTATATGGTACTCTTCAGCGAGGTCTTTCACGAGATTAACATCCGTTACGTTTTTCACTAAGTGGGAACGTGGTGACGGAGGATGATAGGCAGCTCTCTGGGCGGCCCCTTTTCAAATATATATTAGTATTTCTCGCGTTTTACATATTCCGTGTGCAAAAGCTTATGAGCGCGCGGTTTTCCCGGCCCATCAAAAAATTCATCATAAATTTGTTTGATAACAGGACTTTTGTGAGAGACTCTCAGATCGGAACGTCTATCATAATCATACAATGCCTTGGAGCGCAGCCCTTTTAAATCTGTATAATTGCGGATGGAGTCACTTTGTACTGGCTGTCCTCCGCCGTTGATACAGCCACCCGGACAGGCCATAACTTCTACCATATGATAATTTTTCTTTCCTGCTTTAATATCCTCAAGAAGCTTTCTGGCATTGCCAAGACCTGAGGTGACAGCGACGCGAACTTCAATTCCAGCGACCTCATAGACAGCTTCTTTGATGGGATCTGTGCCACGTACTTCTGAGAAATCAACCTTTTTAAAGCTTCCATCAAGCATAGATGCCGCTGTGCGCAGTGCCGCTTCCATCACACCACCAGTTGCGCCAAAGATTGCTCCACCACCACTTGCAGTGTCAAATGGGGAGTCAAAGCTTTCATTTTTAATCTCTGTAAATTTAATTCCGGCACCTTTGATCATCTTGGCAAGTTCTCTGGTGGTAAGTGCCACGTCTACATCTTGGAAGTCAAAGGTTTGTTGCTCTTCCCTTCCAACCTCAAATTTTTTCGCTGTGCAGGGGATAACACTGACGACAAATAGATCTTTGGGATCAATGCCCATCTTCTGACAGTAGTAGCTCTTTAACACAGCGCCAAACATCTGCTGTGGAGATTTACAGGTGGAAAGATTTGGTATCATTTCTGGATAGTAGTGCTCTACAAATTTAATCCAGCCCGGACAGCAGGAAGTGAACATGGGGAGAGTTCCCTTTTTCTTTATTCGCTCCACCAATTCATTTGCTTCTTCCATAATAGTCAGATCAGCGGTGACATCCATATTGAAGATAGCATCAACGCCGAGACGTCGAATTGCCGCAACCATTTTTCCCTCTACATTTGTTCCTATTGGCATATTAAAGCTTTCGCCTAATGTTGCACGTATGCTCGGCGCAGTGAAGAAGACCACCTTTTTCTTGGGATCAGAGATGGCATCCCACACAGCCTCTATCTGGCTCTTCTCATTAAGCGCGCCGACTGGACATGCCACAATACATTGACCACAGCCAACGCATGGGGAATCCGCAAGGCTTTTCTCAAAAGCACAGCCGACATGAACGTTGTAGCCGCGTTTGATTGGCCCGATGACAGAGACAGACTGTACATTTTTACATGCAGCCACACATCGCATACATTGAATACATTTATTATTATCCCTCACAATATAGGGGGAAAGCTCGTCAAGAGGATAAACCACATCCTCGCCTTTAAAGCGATCCTCATCTACACCATAGTCGAAAGCGAGCTTCTGAAGCTCACAATTATTTCCGCGAACGCAGGAAAGGCACTTTTTGTGATGGCTAGATAGAATCAGTTCAATGGTGGTTTTTCTGGAAGCGCGCACTTTTGGTGTATTTGTGAGAACCTCCATCCCTTCTTCGGCTGGGTAAACGCAGGATGCTACAAGACCAGATCTTCCTTTGATCTCAACGACACAGACGCGGCACGCGCCAATACAGTTAATGTCTTTTAGGTAACAAAGAGAGGGGATTTCTATCTGAACAGCCTTTGCCGCCTGCAATATAGTAGAACCAGCGGGAACCTCAACTGGAATCCCGTTGATTTTCAAATGTACTGTGTCCATATTTTCCTCCTTTATTTTTTGAATATAGCTCCAAATTTACAGTTCTTTACACAAAGTCCGCATTTAATACATTTCTCTTTGTCGATGGTATGTACCTGCTTAACGGTTCCACTGATAGCACCAACAGGGCAATTTCTTGCACATTTAGTACAACCCTTACAAAGCTCTGGATTAATCTCGTAAGAAAGCAGGGATTTACAGACACCAGAAGGACATGTTTTATCTTTGATATGGGCGATATACTCATCCCGGAAATATTTCATTGTTGATAATACAGGGTTTGGTGCGGATTGACCAAGTGCGCATAAGGAGGAGGATTTCATGTGCAGGGCGAGTTCCTCAATTTTTTCAATATCCTCCATCTCTCCCTTGCCAGAGGTGATCTTTTCAAGGAACTGAAGCAATCGTCGCGTGCCTATTCGACATGGAGTACATTTTCCGCAGGATTCATCCACAGTAAATTCCAAATAGAACTTGGATATATCTACCATACAGGTATCTTCGTCAAGGATAATCATACCGCCAGAGCCCATCATGGAGCCAAGTGCAATCAAGTTATCATAATCGATCGGTGTATCAATATGACAGGCAGGGATACAGCCACCAGAAGGACCACCTGTCTGAGCTGCTTTGAATTTTTTGCCATTTGGGATTCCGCCGCCGATCTCTTCTACAATCTCACGTAGCGTTGTTCCCATTGGGATCTCCACCAGACCAACATTTGTGATTTTACCGCCAAGTGCGAATACCTTGGTACCTTTGGAGGTAGCGGTGCCCATGGAGGAAAACCAGTCAGCTCCTTTTAGAATAATCTGTGCGATATTGGCGTAAGTTTCTACGTTGTTGAGAACCGTTGGCTTGCCGAACAAGCCTTTTACTGCTGGGAATGGCGGACGAGGTCTAGGTTCTCCGCGATGTCCTTCGATGGAGGTCATAAGAGCAGTTTCTTCTCCGCAGACAAATGCACCTGCGCCCAGTCGAATTTCAATATCGAAACAAAAGCCAGAGCCAAAAATGTCTTCTCCGAGAAGTCCATAGTCCCTTGCCTGATCGATCGCAATCTGAAGACGTTTTACAGCGATGGGATATTCTGCACGAATATAGACATAACCCTGAGAAGCTCCGATGGTATAACCAGCAATAGCCATGGCTTCAATAACACTGTGCGGATCTCCCTCTAGGATGGAACGATCCATAAATGCGCCCGGATCTCCCTCATCAGCATTACAGCAGACATATTTAATTTCACTCTCGGAAGCTTTGGCAAATGCCCATTTCTTTCCAGTTGGGAATCCGCCGCCTCCTCTGCCGCGCAGCCCAGAGGCATTTAGTTCATGAATGACATCATCAGGCTCCATGGAGGTGACAACCTTTGCTAATGCCTGATAACCGTCTCTAGCTATGTATTCTTCCACATTTTCTGGATCGATTACACCACAGTTGCGGAGAGCAACACGAAGCTGCTTTTTATAAAATTTAGTCTCACTTAAAGAAATGATACTTCCGTCCTCATGTACCGTTTCTTGATATAACAGGTCGGTGACAACATTGCCATTTTTCAGATGCTCTTCCACAATGCGGGCAACGCCTTCTGGTGTTGCTTGGCTGTAGAAAGCCCCCTCAGGATAGACAATCATAATAGGACCCAGAGCACACAGACCAAAGCAGCCTGTCTTGATAACAAGGATTTCTTTCTCAAGCTCATGTGCTTTTAGTGCCTTTTCCAGTGCTTGAATTACTTTATGGCTTCCTGAGGAAGTACAGCCAGTTCCTCCACACACAAGAACTTGCTTGCGATAGCCTGTTTTTTGAGCGAGCAGTTCTCCCTGCTCCCGAATAACGGTGCGGACCATAACAAGCTCTTCTTTTGCAGCTTTGATCCGATTTAATTCTTCTACTGTCATCATAATCAGGATTTTCCCCCTTTCTTAGAGGCATAACTGTCAATAATCTTATCTATCTGATCTGGCGTTACTTTTCCGTACACATCATCATTGATCATTATGACAGGAGCAAGCCCACATGCGCCGATGCAGCGGGTAGAGTCAAGGGAAAACAGTCCATCTGGGGTACATTCGCCGGATTTAATGCCGAGCTTTTTTTCTATAGCAGCCAGAATCTTGTCTGCACCCTTGACATAGCAGGCGGTGCCAAGACAGACACTGATGCGGTTTTCACCTTTTGGCGTAAGGGAGAACTGAGAATAAAAGGTAGCTACACCATAGACCTCAGAGAGGGAGATGGACAGTCCATCGGCAACCATTGTTTGAACCTCAATGGGCAGATAACCATAGATTTCCTGCGCTTCCTGAAGGACAGGCATCAATCCGCCGGGCTGATCTTTATGACGCTCAATAACTTCTTCAAGCTGGCGTTTCTGTGCAGGGGTTCCCTTAAATGGATGAAGGGGTGTTTCAGACATTTTGTTTCCTCCTTTGATAGTTTTCATACAATTATACTATCATGAAATCATTGAATAATCAATGAAAATCTTAAGTTAGTCCAATGGCTTCAAAGAAGGAGAATTATTGACCACTTGTATTGTAAAACATACCACCTATTGTAGAACTATTGAAAGCAATGGTTGGTCTTTTATATAATAACAGCAAGGAGGTGAGATTATGCAAGTCGAGATAAAAATTGATCGTTCCTATACAGAACCTAAAATTCTGATATTAACAAATTCTGTGACAGAGGATATTAATAGGATTGTCAAGAGATTATCCGAGGAAGCTCCACAAGAAATCTGCGGAAGCAGGGATAATAAATATGAAGTGTTACAACAGGCAGATCTAATAAGAATCTATGCAAATGCAGGAAAAATTTTTGCAGTGACAGCAGAAGGAGAATACACATTACGTCTGCGATTATACGAAATAGAAGAGCGCTTAAATCCGCATCATTTTGTTCGTATTTCCAATTCGGAAATCATTAATCTTAGGCAAGTAAAGAATTTCGATTTGAATTTTACCGGCACAATCTGTGTTAAATTATCAAATGGAATAACAACTTATGTTTCCAGACGATATGTTTCAAAAATTAAAAAAATACTAGGTATCTAATAGAGAAAGCTAAAAAATAGTTTTAACATCCAAGATTGGAGTGTCCGAAAAAGTGGACAAGATAGGAGGAAAAATGAAAAAAAATATTATCATTCGTGGTACTTTAGGATTTTTACTTGGAATTACAATGGCATACCTTATTACAATCGTCATTTCACTTATATGGGCGGATGGATATTATTTGCCTTGCGTGCCTGAACTAATCACGGTTATGAAAAATGAGATCTACGCAGTGATTGTGCAGGCATTACTCTCTGGAGTATTAGGAATGGGTTTTGGTGCATGTTCTGTTATATGGGAGATAGAAAGCTGGAGCATAATAAAACAAACAGGTATTTATTTTGCAATCGTATCTGTAATTATGATACCAGTTGCCTATTTATTATATTGGATGGAACACAGCATCAAAGGATTTTTGAGTTATTTTGGAATCTTTGTTTTTATATTTATTGTCATATGGGTAATACAATATATTGCTGGAAAACATACAGTAAAAAAGATGAATGCAAACTTATATAAGACAAAAAGTGATAAAGATAATTATTAATATATTCTAAAACTGATTAACTTTTTATTGTTAGAAACAGCAAAAGAATAATAAACAAAGAAAAGCGGGAGCGTGATGACAGAGGATACTAATGGTGACTTCTGTTGATAATAATAAAAATCCATGTTTCGTATAAAATGTACTTTATGAAGAACATGTTTGTATAATCATTTTCGAAAAAGGTCCGCATAGCCAAGTCATTCCTATTCTCCGTCACCGTGCTCCCGCTTAGTGAAAAACGTAACGGACACTAAGCTCGTTTAAAACCTCGCTAA
>CAMUFS010000063.1 GCA_947088195.1 uncultured Clostridia bacterium | reverse complement strand
ACGAGCTTAGTGTCCGCTACGTTTTTCACTAAGCGGGAGCGCGGTGACGGAGAATAGAAATGATTTGACTATGCGGACCTTCTTCGAAAATGATTATACAAACACGTTTTTCATAAAGTATAAATATTGCAATATATGTTTCAAAACAACAATTTTGGACGAGGTTTTTCACGAGTTTAGCATCCGCTACGTTTTTCACTAAGCGAGAGCGGGGTGACAGAGGACTATAGGCCATTCTCTGAGCGGATCTGTTTCGAACATGATTCTCATTACAAATATTTATAGTATTATATATACTTAAAATATAGTTAATTTTATTTTTATTTGGTGTAAGATAATAGAAGAATGTGTCACACATTGTGTTGTTTTTTCTGTATTCCAAACATGTTGTTCTTAGATGTGTATTGTAATCTTTATCATTTTCTTTTAAAAAAATTGTGATTTTTCTAAAACGTGATTGAGTTAAAGGAAAAGATATGTTATGATTATATGGGTAATTAGTCATAATAATTCATATGTTGGTAGGAGTTGGCAAATGGAATTATTAAAGTTGCGCCGTTATCTGAATCAAGAAATTAAAGAATTAGGACAAAAAATAGAAAAAGCAGAAAATCTTGTTAATAAATATAATTGTCAGATAAAAGAAATTGAAGATCAGATTGGGCGAATAGAAGAAGATTTTGATTTTGCATATGAGGCTTTTTCGCCTATTTCAAAAGAATATGGAAAAACGAAAGATAAGATTGGAGTACTTAATGACGAGAGAGATGAAATATTAAAAAAACAACAAGAGTTAAAGGAGGAATTATCACTAAGTATAGAAAAAAGAAGAGAACTTTGCGTACTTTTGGGAGAAGTTGATACTGCAGAAAGCATGGACTGTGATCAGACTCAGAAAATTGAGGAAGAAGGAAACAGTGTTGGAATTAGGATTGTAGAAGAACAGGAGCGTGAGCGCCAGCGAATTGCTAGAGAATTGCACGATACGATTGTACAGAATATAACAGCTATGATTTATAGATTAGAGTTTTGCCAGCAAGTGATGGATGCCGATCCGATTCGAGCAAAATTAGAGATGCAGCTTATTGTTAATACAATACGTGGTTGTGTTGATGATATGAGAGAAGTGGTATATAATTTGCGTCCTATGTCTTTTGATGATATTGGATTTGAGGAGACACTGATACATGCAGTAAAGAAGCTTCAGGAAAATACAGATATGAAAATAGATTTTTCTGTGGAAGGTACTGCAGAGCGGCTTAGTCCTGCCTATGAACTGACAATTCTTCGAATCATACAAGAGGCAACTAGCAATAGCAAAAAATATTCGCAATCAGAAAAATTACAGATTATTCTTTCTTATCAAGAAAGTCAGATTGAGCTGAGGATTATTGACAAAGGCAATGGATTTATTGTTGGGGAAATAAAATCTGAACAGCAGAATACAGGATTTGGAATTTCCATGATGAAGGAAAGAGTGCATTTGCTGAATGGACAGATTGATATTCGTTCCGAAAAGGATGAAGGGACAGAGATAGTAGTGATTTTGCCAAAGAAGGAGTTGAAGAAAACAGATGAAAATTAGAGTTTTGCTGGCTGATGATCATTCCATGATAAGAGAGGGAATTAAACAATTATTGGAATTAGATCCTAATTTTACAGTGGTTGGACAAGCAGGGGACGGATTGGAATGTATGAAGATGCTGCAAACAAGAGAGGCAGATATATTGCTTCTCGATGTAAATATGCCCAAAATGAATGGTATTGAGGTGCTGGAAAAAATAAAAGAAGAGAATATAGAAATTAAAGTATTAATGTTGACCATTCATAATGAAGTGGATTATTTACTTAAGGCGGTGGACATTGGATGTAATGGGTATATATTAAAAAATTCCGATGTGAATTTATTGAAAAAAGCCATTAATTCTGTATATAATGGGGAGATGTTTATACAGCCTGATTTAATACCTATTTTAAACATGGGATTGATTAATAAAGAAGAAAGTTCCCAGACATTGGAGGGATTGACAAAGCGTGAGATAGAGGTATTAAAATTAATAACAGAGGGACTATTTAATAAAGAGATAGCATATAAACTGAGTATTAGTGAACGGACTGTGAAGAATCATGTATCAAATATATTTAAAAAGATTAATGCCTCGGATAGAACGCAGGCGGCTGTATTTGCTATCCGTAATGGAGTAGTTGATGTGAGATAATTTGGAGTTATATTGATAGTAAGGATTGAAATATGGGATATAAGAAAAAATGTTTCACGTGAAACGTCGAATTGCGATTGAGAATGTTTCACGTGAAACATTTTATTGTTAAGTTTTGATGTATTTTATTTTTTTACTAAATTTAAAAAAAGCAAAAAACAATAAATATACAAAAAGAAAAATATTATATTTAAGAAATATAAAAGTGATTGAATAGTTAAATGCCAAAGTATCTGGCATATCGAGAAAGTAGCATAGCGAAACGATTGGTATTCTCAAGGAACCTATTGAAAAACGTTGGTGCTTAGCGAGGTCCTCCACGAGCTTAGCATCCATTACGTTTTTCACTAAGCGGGAGCGCGGTGACGGAGAATACCAATCGTTTCGCTATGCGGACCTCTCCCAAAACATTTTATTATAGAAAAGTACTTACTTCATATAGTAATTATTTAAAACATGTGCTAAAATAATAGAGAACAATAATCTATAATTACAAATGTAGAAATTGCCGCACTGCGGTGGAATCGAGGTTAGTATGGGAAGAATAATTGCCGTTGCCAATCAAAAGGGTGGAGTTGGAAAGACAACAACTGCAATTAATTTGTCTGCATGTCTTGCAGAGATAGGACAAAAAATTCTGGTCATAGATATGGACCCGCAGGGAAACACGACCAGTGGTTTTGGAATAGATAAAAATCAGTTGACAAATACAATATACGAAATGATTATTGGAGAGTGTGATCTAAAAGAATGTCTCTTTGAGCAAGTGATAGATAATCTGTCGGTTCTTCCTGCTAATGTTAATTTATCAGGCGCAGAGATAGAATTAATTGATATTGAGAGAAGAGAGTACATAGTAAAAGATAGAATAGAAGAAGTGAGGGAGCAATATGATTTTATTATTATTGATTGTCCTCCCTCCTTGAGTATGCTCACGATCAATGCTATGACAACGGCAGATACGGTATTGGTTCCCATTCAGTGTGAGTATTATGCACTGGAAGGATTAAGCCAATTACTTCAAACGATCAATTTGGTAAAAAGGCGCTTAAATCCACAGTTGGAGGTGGAAGGGGTGGTGTTTACCATGTATGATGCCAGAACAAATCTTTCTTTGCAGGTAGTGGAAAATGTAAAGAATAATTTGAATCAAAATATATATAAAACAATTATTCCGAGAAATATTCGGCTTGCTGAAGCTCCCAGCCACGGCAAGCCAATCAACTTGTATGATTCTAAATCCGCAGGAGCGGAGAGCTATCGTCTTTTGGCGCAGGAAGTTTTACAGAAGAATTAGAGGAGGATAGTATGGCAGCCAGAAAAAGTGGTTTGGGAAAAGGATTGGATTCTCTGATTACCGGCGGAGGAGACGGAGCATTAGGTAGGGAAAAGCCGGAGATAATTGAGAAAGTAGTGGAAAAGATAGTTGAAAAGCCAGTGGAAATAAAGCTGAGAATAAGTGAGATAGAGCCAAATAGAAATCAGCCCAGAAAAGATTTTAATGAGGATTCTTTGGATGAGCTTGCGGATTCTATTCGTGAGTATGGGGTATTGCAGCCGCTTCTTGTACAAAAGGAAGAAAATCACTATAGAATTATTGCTGGAGAACGCCGCTGGAGAGCAGCAAAAAAGGCAGGTCTTAAGGAAATTCCCGCTATTATTAAGGATTATACCTCACAGCAGGTTATTGAGATTTCTTTGATAGAGAATATTCAGAGAGAGGATCTGAATCCGATTGAGGAGGCAATGGCGTATAAACGTCTTTTGGATGAATTTCAATTAAAACAGGATGAGGTGGCAGAGAGAGTTTCAAAGAGTCGTGTTGTTATTACAAATGCAATTCGTCTGTTAAAGCTTGATGAGAGAGTACAAAATATGTTAATTCAGGATATGCTTTCGGCAGGACATGGACGAGCTCTTCTTTCAATCGAAAATAAAGAAGAACAATATGCATTGGCAATGCGAGTATTGGATGAGAAATTAAGTGTGAGAGAGACGGAGAAGCTGGTAAAAAGTATTTTAAATCCAAAGAAAAAAAAGGAGACAGTGAACTTTAGTGAGTCGGAAGAGCTTGCCTATCAGAATATGCAGGATAGAATGAGACAGATTTTAGGAAGTAAGGTGTCTATTCATAAAAAAGATAAGAATAAGGGACGAATTGAGATAGAATATTATTCCTCAGATGAATTGGAACGGTTGATGGAATTAATGAATAGACTTCAGAAATAAAAGAGATGAGGGAAGACATGACACTGGACTTGAATACTGTATTTTCTAATTATGGTATCGTTATGCTTGGTGTTATAGCAGGAATGGCGGTACTTCTTATTGTTTTTTTTGTATTATTAATCCTTATGATGAAAAAAGTGAAATTGCTTTCCAGAAACTATAAGGATTTTATGCGGGGAAAAGATGCAGAATCTTTAGAGGAAGTAATTCTAAAAAAATTTGATGAAATTGATGAATTAAAGAATGTAAATGAAGAAAATAGAAGAATGATTGATGATATTACAAAAAATTTGCTGCTTACTTATCAGAAAATAGGGATTGTTAAGTATGACGCCTTTCATGAGATGGGAGGTAAATTAAGCTTTGCACTGGCTCTGTTAGATAAAAGTAATAATGGATTTGTAATGAATTCCATGCATAATAGAGAGAGCTGCTATACTTATATAAAGGAGATCATTGATGGGAAATCTTATATTACACTGAGTGAAGAGGAGAAGAAGGCAGTGGATACGGCCGTTAATTTTAATGGTTTAGAGTAGGAAGTGGAAGCGATGAAAAGGGTTGACGTAAGAAAATTATCTGGAGGAGAAATACTTGCCAGAGATTTGTACACGTTAAATTATGGGACCATATTAATGCCTAAAGGAACCGTATTAAAAAAAGAGTATATTGATAGGTTGAAATTGCTTGGAATATATACAGTGTATATTAAGGATTTGAAGGAGAAAAAGGAAGTTCCCGATGCCGAAATAGAATATGGACTTATAAAGACTTGTCAGAATCAGATAAGGCAGGTGATGGAACGTCATATTTATAAGCACAATGAGGAATTGAAAAAATTGTGTCATATGGCTGAAAATATTATTTTGGAGGCGGTGAATGAAGAGCCGCTCAATGAGAAAATAGTGGAGATTCAGGAAGCAAACGGAGATATCTATACACATTCCATGCATGTATGTACATTGTCGACAATGTTAGCGATTCGATGTGGCATGGAAAAGGAGGAGGTTCAAGATGTCTTGAAGGGAGGGCTACTTCACGATATTGGGCTTCGTTATATTACAGTTCCCTATGAAAACATATCAATGGATAAGATTTCAAGAATTTCCAGAGAAGAATATAAACATCATACATTAAAAGGATATAATTCATTGGAAAAAGAAAGCTGGATTTCACCAGCGGTAAAGGATATTATTTTGTATCATCATGAGAGGTTAAATGGCAGCGGTTATCCTTTGAAATTAAAAGGGGATAGATTGATACAGCAAGTAAAGATAGTGAGTATCTGTGATGCATTCGATGAGCGCGTGACAGGAATAGGACATGTATGCTATCATCTTCAGGAAGCGTTGGAATTTCTTCGTGACAACAAGGGAGTTTTATTTGATAAGGTAGCTACTGAGACATTTTTAAAAATGATCGTGCAGTATCCGACAGGATGTATAGTTAGAGTTAATACAGGAGAGATTGGAAGAGTTATTTATCAAAATAAAAATATGCCAGAAAGACCAGTTATCTTACTTACACAGGATTCAGATGGAGTCGGATATCCTGAGGCAAAGGAATTGGATTTAATGAAAGAATTAAATGTATTTATTGAGGAAGTGATCGAGAAAGATAACGAAGAGATATGATATGTACAAATGGGTGAAAACGTGCTATGATAAAGTTATAAAAAAACATATAGAAAGGGGATTTTATTATGATTTTAAACAAAGAAGCATTGATTTCTTCACGGGAGACAGCAAGGGTTTATAAGATTGATAATACCGCAGTTAAGGTTTTTAAAAAGAGCCATCCAGTGTCCGAGGTGTTGAATGAGGCTTTAAATTCTGCAAGAGTGGAAGAGACAGGAGTTAATATTCCAAAGTTAATTGAGATTTCTAAAATTGAGGATGAGTGGGCGATCACAACAGAATTTATTGAGGGAAAAACGGTCGCAAAGCTGATGGAAGAAAATCCTAATGACACACATAAGTATATTGAGATGATGGTAGATTTGCAGATGGATATCAATCAAAGAAGATGTCCTTTGTTAAATCGTATGAAAGAAAAGCTTACCAGACAGATTCAGAGTGTAGCGGAGATTGATGATGGGGTGAAGTATGAGTTGCTCACTAGACTGGAAAGTATGCCAAAGCATGTGAAGTTGTGTCACGGTGATTTTAATCCATCTAATATTATTATCAGCAATGATAAGGTATTTATCTTGGATTGGGTACATGCAACGCAGGGAAATGCAAGTGCTGATGTAGCAAGAACCTATCTCCTTTTAGCGTTAGAGTCCATTGAAAAAGCAGAGGATTACATGGATACATTCTGTAAGAAGAGTGGTACAGAAAAGCGTTATGTGCAGAGATGGTTGCCGATTGTCGCTGCTGCACAGCTTACAAAGAAGCGTCCAGAGGAAAAAGAAATTCTGCTGAAATGGGCCGATGTAGTAGAATATCAGTAAAAAGCCAGTTTAGAGAGGTATTATAGAGTAAAATTACAAAGCTGCCGCAGAATAGCTATAAAATTGTGGCAGCTTTTTTTATATTATAGATATTACAAAAAATTGTAAGATAATACTACAAATATAAGTATAACCTGCATGATTTATGAGTAAAATAATCCTTAAGAAAAGGAGTAATTATTAAGAAAATAAAAATATATACGAGGTATACTATGGAGAATCGCATTAGGGAATTACGAAAGACCCGTGGCATGAATCAAGAAGCATTGGCAAATTACATTGGTGTTTCACAGCAGACCATAAGTAAAATTGAGAGAAATACAGATAGCTTAAGTATGGATATTTTAATTTGTCTTGCAGAATACTTTCATGTTACGACAGATTATCTTCTTGGTCTTTCCGATGAGAAAAGAAATAAATTGATGCAAAATAGAGTAAAAAGCCGATTGGAAGAATATAATGATTTTATAGCAGAGTATGAGGAATTAAATGAATATAATCAAAAAGCTATTCTTGAGATTATTAAAGCATTAAAAGAAATACAAAAAAAACAAATATAAGAAAAATTGGGTTATAGATCGATATATAAGAAATATTAGTAGTATTGTACCATAAATATGAGTACAACCTTCATAAACTATGATTACAATAGGTATAGGAGGTTATACCATGGAGAATCGAATTAGGGAATTAAGGAAGAACAGAGGAATGAATCAGGAGGCACTGGCAAGCTTTATTGGAGTGTCACAACAAACCATCAGCAAAATAGAAAGAAATACGGACAGCTTAAGTGTGGATATTTTAATTCGTCTTTCCGATCAATTTAATGTTACTACCGATTATCTTTTGGGGTTGTCCGATGAAAAAAGAAATATAAGTACAGAGCGCCGAGTGAGGGATAAATTAGAAGAATATCATGAGTTTGTCGGTGAATATGAAAAGCTGAGTGGGTATAATAAAAAAGCGGTAGTTGAAATTATGAAAGCGTTGAGGGAGATACAGGGATCGGAATTGTAATGATATTATATTTGAAAAGAGTGATTTAAAGTAATTGTATTATGGTGAGAATAAAATAGGCAGATATGAATACGTCTTTTAGGTGTGTTGATATTTGCCTTAAATATTTTACAATAGAAAAAATACAACGTCATGTAAGCATTGTATTTATCCACTAAGGAAAATTAGTGTAACGGATTACCTGATATTCGAGTATATCTACCTCAATTATTGATTACAATTATCATAAAAATGGAGGGTGTGCTATGGAAAATCGGATAAGGGAATTGAGAAAAAGCCGCGGAATGAATCAAGACTCACTTTCAGGGCATGTAGGGGTCTCTCAACAGACGATCAGCAAGATAGAGCGTGATATAAGTACCATGAGTGTTGAGCTTCTGATTGGGCTGGCGCAGTACTTCAATGTGACAACAGATTATATTTTGGGGCTGACGGATGAGAAGAGAAATCTTCAACTGGAAAATAGGATGAGCCGTAGATTGGAGGATTATTATAATCTGGTAATGGAGTATGAGGAGCTCGATGAGCATAACCAGAGAGTGTTTCGAAAAATTATTTGTGTTCTGAAGGGGCTTCAAGGAAATGAGGAGAATTGAGACAGTAAAAATATCAGCTTGGGAAAAAGAAATCGGCTGTTTGGGAAACGGCCGATTTTTTTCTTTTCTAACCCCTTTCTTAGTGGTATAATAAAAAGTAATGAATGTTTTAAAGGGGATTATGAATGGGATATGGAAAAGAATACAGATCATAATTTAATAGAATATATTTTATCAATATTGGATTTATCACAAAAGGATTTTAAATTACAGGCAGATAATTTTCAGTTTATGCAGGATGCCACTGCGAAATTTTTACCTCTTTTAGAAGTTGTGTATAAACAGACAGCGCAGGAGATAAAAAATTTTATGGATAAGATGCCGGGAGGATTTTTTATTTACCAGGCGGGTGGGAACGAGGAGGTTATCTATGTAAATCAGGCACTTCTGTGGATGTTTGGATGTAATACTTTTGAGGAATTTCGAGAGTTGACAGGAAATTCTTTTAGCGGAATGGTTCATCCCGATGATCTGGAGAAAGTACAGGTAAGCATCCAAGAGCAAATTGCCAACAGCAAGTTTGAGCTTGATTATGTGGAGTACCGCATTATTCAGAAGGATAGAAAAGTGCGTTGGGTGGAGGATTATGGCCATTTTATGCACAATGATCGATTAGGTGATATTTTTTATGTATTTATGGGTGATGCGACTGAGAAAAGAAAGCGTCAGATAGAGGAGAAAAATGCTCTGCTTCGAGAAAAAGCGAAGAAGGAGGAGTTGTTACAGAAGCAGATTGAGCAATATGACAAGGAACTTAAGGTGATTCATAAAGAGCATCTAAGGCGCTTGGAAGTGATTGAAGGGCTTAGTGCAAATTATGAATCCATTCTATATGCTGATCTAGATACAAATGAGATCCTGCCATATCGAATGAGTCATAGAATTGAGTATCAATTTAAAGATAAAAATCGAACAATGGAATTTGTTGGATTTTTTTCGGACTATATACATACATGGGTGTATTCTGAGGATCAAGAGCGGATAGCAAAGGCGACAGAGCCAGCGTATATCTGTAAGAAGTTAGCGGATAATAAGACCTATTATGTGAATTATCGTGTTCATAAAAATAATGATTTACAATATCTCCAGCTTCGCATTGTAGATGCGGGAAATCAAGAACATATTTCTCAGATTGTGTTGGGGTGTCGAAGGGTAGATGATGAGATCCGATATGAGATGGAGCAAAAAAAAGTATTTGAGGATGCTTTAAATCGAGCGAAGTTAGCAAATGTAGCAAAAAATACATTTCTTGCAAATATGTCCCATGATATGCGCACGCCTATGAATGCAATTATTGGCTATGCAGCACTTGCCAAAAGTCATATGGATGATAAGAAGAAAGTGGAGGAATATCTGGGAAAGATTGAATCTTCAAGTGAGCAGCTACTTCATCTGATTAATAATATATTGGAGATTTCGAGAATAGAGTCTGGGAAATGTCAGATGGAGGAGGACGAATTTAATCTAAATGAAGTGATACAGGAGGTGTATCATGCGTTATCTGCTCAGGCGGAGTCAAAGCAAATTGAGTTTTCGATAGATGTCTCACAATTAAAGCATTATAATGTATATGGTGATGAGAAGAAGCTAGTACAGATTTTATTATGTCTTGTCAGCAATGCAGTAAAGTATACAAAAGCTGGTGGCCATATTCGTATGGTAGCAAAAGAAGAAGGTGGAGAGGACGAGAACTATGCTTTCTATGAATTTAGTGTGGAAGATACTGGCATAGGGATTGAGGAGATGTATTTACAACGTATTTTTGAGCCATTTGAAAGAGTTGAAAATACAACCTTAAGTGGGGTACATGGAACAGGACTTGGGTTGACAATAGCAAAGAGCCTGATTGAGATAATGAGAGGAGAAATTGAAGTTCGCAGTGTACCAGACAAGGGCAGCAGATTTACTGTCACAATAAATTTCCGGTTGGTAGATGAACAGTCTGTCTCCGCAGAGGCGACTGTGGATATGGTACTTAAACTGTTGAACAAGAGGAAGATTCTTTTGGTTGATGACAATGAAATTAATTTGGAGATTGCTTCTGAGCTGCTTCAGAATGTGGGAATTGCTGTGGATAAGGCGGAAAATGGGAGTGTGGCGATCGCCAGAGTGATCAGTGCTGAGCCAGACAGCTATGGATTGATTTTAATGGATATACAGATGCCGGTTATGAACGGGTATCAGGCAGCAAGAGCAATTCGTGCCATTGATAACCCAAAACAATCACACATTCCGATTATTGCATTATCTGCGAATGCCTTTGAAGAGGACAAACGAATGTCATGGGAAAGTGGGATGAATGCACATATGGCCAAACCATTTAATCTGCCAGAGTTGCTTGATTTAATAGCAAAGGTTCTGATGAAGGGATAGTTGTAAACAATATATATTAAAAATTGTGGATAAATCTGTGTATAAATAGAAGATTTTGTGGAAAAAAATATGTAAATCTTATAGAAAATAAAAGTTATCCACAAAAAATTAAAATAAATTCTTATAGTTGTGAAGAATATGGTATACTTTATACAAAATATAGAATTATAATATTATTTCTGAAAGAGGTCCGCAGAACCAAAGCATTGGTATCCTCCGTCACCGCGCTCCCGCTTAGTGAAAAACGTAGCGGATGCTAAGCTCGTGAGGGACCTCGCTAAGCACCGACGTTTTTCAATAGGTTCCTTGAGGATACCAATGATTTGATTCTGCTACTGTTTTCGGTAATCCAAAATTGTTATTTTGAAACATATATTGTAATATTTATATTTAAAAATAATATCTATTCCTCTGTTGATTATTGTTTTGCTGTTTCTAAATAAAAAATGGAAGAATCCTATTCCAGCACAGCCAAGAAAGTAACCCAGAGAATGGCCTATAGTCCTATGGAACC